>DASZVW010000078.1:0-10093 GCA_035546895.1 Polyangia bacterium | reverse complement strand
GCGGCGCTCACCAGGACGCCGTCGGCGGCGACCGGGCTGGCCAGCGCGCCGGCGTCGCCGGCGGGGACGAACGACCACTTCCCGTCCGCGAACGCGGCGCCGGACCGTTCGGGCGACAGGCGGGCGTGCGCGGCGTCGAGGCCGGGGGTCGGCCAGTCGTCGGCGCGCGCCGGCGCCGCGGCCAGCGCGACAGCGGCGAGCGCGGCCGCCCAGACGGGCCGACGCGGAGAGAGGAGAGACGGTCGGCGAAGGGGCCTCATGTCACGACGAGCTCGGCGTGGGGTCGCTCACGGCGTCGAAGTAGTAGATGCGCCCGTCGTTGAGCGACGACGAGGTGCTGACCATGTAGCGGTTGGCGTTGGCGTCGTAGCCGACCGTGGAGACCGATTCGCTGGGGCCGAAGCTGTACTCCTGGATGATCGCCACCCCCTTCGGCGAGGCGAGCCCGGTGTTGCGGTCGAGCAAGTAGAGCTTCCCCTGCGAGGTGCCGACGGCGAGCACACCGTTCAGGTAGAGCGGCGCCGCGGTGATGGGGTCGGAGGCGTTGAGCGTGTAGGGATAGCTGGTGTTGAGGTACCCCCCGCTGCCGCCGGTGAGCGCGATGACCTTGCCGCCCGCGGTGCCGAACTGAACGGTGTCGGTCGAGTTGTCGTAGTAGGTGTTGGTGACGGCGCTCCCCGCGGCCACCTCCCAGAGGTAGTTGGTCCCCGAGAAGGCGGTGGGGCTGACCGCCCACACGTTCCCGGAGGCGTCGCCCAGGTAGATCCGCGAGGTGCCGCCCAGGCTGGTCCCGTAGCTGACGCGGCCGGTGACGGTCCCCAGCTTGGTCACCGGGGCGGACGTGGTGGGGACGTCCTGCGTCCAGGTCAGGTGGGTGAAGTCGAGCTGCGCCAGCGTCGAGGTGGCGCCCAGGTAGAGCGAGCTGGTGGCGGTCACGAAGGTCGGCGCCGAGGTGGTGACGTTGGCGGGGGCGGTGACCGGCCAGCCGGACTTGATGGGGCCGGCCGGCGACTGCGTGATCCCGAACAGATTCTGTCCCGAGCTGTTCGTCGCCGCCCAGTAGACGTTGCTGGCGTCGAGCGTCAGCGCGGAGGTGATCGTGCAGGTGCAGGAATAGGCGCCGCTGGTCGCCCAGGATTTGTCGAGCTTCAGCGTCCCCGAGGTGGTCCCGCTGCCGCTGTCGATGAGCCGGTAGACCTTGCCCGTGTTGCCGGAGGCGCCGTTGACCGAGACGTAGAGGTAGTGCGTGCCGCCGACGGTCGTCCACTGCGGCGTCCCGGTGATCGTCTCGGCGGGCGACGGGTCGGTCCAGGCGTAGAGCGGGCTGCCGCTCTCGTCCCGCACGTAGATGACGTCGCTGCCGCCCGAGGCGTCGTGGAAGGCGGCGTAGGTCGAGTAGTAGCTGAAGGTGCTCCAGTCGAACGCCGCGGTCGGGTAGCCGATCGCCGTCCCCGCGGTGTCGTCCGTCGACGCGCGGACGAACTGCACGACGGCGCCGTTGGTGGTCGGGTGATCGGGGACGCCGTCGTTGTTGGCGTCGTCGTCCGACTTCTCGCTGGTGGCGCAGAGGCCGTTGGTCTTGACGGCGCAGGTGGCGCCGCCGAACAGCGCGCGCGGTCCGGCGCCGCTGCCGGTGCCGTTGCCGGTCAGCTTGACGGCGACCGAGGTGCTGCCGTCGAAGCTGCACCCGGTGGCGGTGAGGTAGAGGGTCGGCGCGTAGATCTGCAAGAGCGCGCTGCCGGTGCCGGCGGTGCCGCTGCTGAACGCCAGGGCGTCGAACTCGGCGAAGGTGGTGGTGGCGCCGGTGTTGTAGTTGATGAACATCCCGTTGGCGTCGGTGTTGGCGACCGAGAGGCCGTCGATGTTCAGCGTCGGCGTGGCGCCCGACGTCGAGCCGACGTGGAAGCTGTAGCTGCCGGAGTTTCCCTCGATGGTGCCGCCGCTGGCGGTCAAGGTGCCGTCCATGGTCAGCGCGCTGCCGACCGCCAGGCTGCTCCCGCTCGGCAGCGTGAGCGTCCCCGTCGACTGCACGGTCACCGTGCCGGTCACGTCCATCGCCCCCGCCAGCGTGAGCAGGCCCGAGGTGTTGGCCGGCCGGCTGCCGGTGGAGAGCGCGGCGACGTCGGCCGCGGAGAGCGCGCGGCTGTAGACGCGCACGTCGTCGATGGCGCAGGCGGTCCCCGAGCAGCCGGCGCCGAAGTGGTAGCCGTTGGTCGAGGGGTTGTTGCCGACGATGAAGCCGTAGGTCTCCGTGTTGCCGTCCCAGTCGACGGGGTCGGTGGCCGCCGTCGCGGCGGTGGGCGTCGTGCTGCCCGAGAGCTGCTGGGCGCCGTTGCTGCCGTTCACCCAGTAGGTCCCGGCGGCGACCACGCCGTCGAGATACGCGGACATGCCGCCGCCGGTGCCGGTCAGGATGACGCCCACGATCTGGTGCCAGTTCCCGTCGAGGTGGCCGGTCTCGGGGACCCGGTACTCGATCCAGTCGGCCTTGCTGGTGTTGTCGGTGATCCGCTTCATGACCGTGATCCCCGAGGTGGTGATGCGCAGGCCGTAGGTGTTCGAGCCGCTGATGATCTCGCTGCCGCTGGTGTCGACGGAGGTCGCCTTGTACCAGGCCGAAAGGCTGATGGTGGTGGGCGTCAGCTCGGAGATGCCGCTCAGCGCGGCGCTGCCGGCGTACTGGTTCCCGGTCATGCTCAAGCTGTGCGTGTCGGTGAAGGAGACCGGCGCCACCGAGGTGGTGGCGGACGGGCTCCCGTTCCAGGTGAGGGTATTGCCGTTCCCCGACGAATCGGCGGCCGAGCTGGAGGTGTCGTCCAGGGTCCAGTAGCCGACCAGCGTCGGGTCCCCGCCGCCGGTCACGGTGGCGCTCAGGCTGACGTTGCCGCCCACCGTGGCCTTCCCCGCCCCGCCGCTGTAGCTGCCGCCGGTGATCGAGAGGTCGCTGGTGACGGACACCGTCCCGGCGCCGCCGGTGAATGACCCCCCGCTGAGGTTGAGCTTCCCGCCTACGCTCACGGTGTTGGCGCCGGCCGCCACCGTCCCCGCCGACACCGTCAGGTCGCCGGTCGTCGAAAGCGCGTCTTGCAGCGTGTACGTCCCCCCGCTGCCGTTGACGGTCAAGAGATCGAAGGCGCTCCCCCCGGAGGTGATCGTCGCCGACGAGGAGGTGCCGGTCAGGGTCACCGTCTGGGGCGCCGTGAACGTGAAGGTCCCCGCGTTCGACCAGCTCCCCCCGACCGAGACCGACTGGGTCCCCGCCGCCAGCGTCCCCGAGGTGATGGCCAGGCTCCCTCCCAGCAGCAGCGTGCTGGCCAGCGTGTAGGTCCCGCTCGCCGCCACCGTCAGGACGTTCAAGCTGCTGGCGCCGGTGCTGACCGTCCCCGATCCGGTCAGCGCCACGGTCCCGCCGTTGGCGCTGAACGTCCCGCCGGAGTTGTTGAACGAGCCGGCCACGCTGGTGGTGTTGCTCGAGGCGTTGAAGGTCCCGCCGATCAGGCTCAAGTCGCCGGACACGGTGACCGCGTTCGAGCCCGCCGTGAGCGTGCCGGACGAGACGGTGAGCGTGCCGTCCGTCGCCAGCGCGTCCTGCAACGTGTAGGTCCCGCTCGCTGAAATCGTCAACACGTTGAAGTGGTTGCCGTTCGAGCCGAGGGCGCCCGAGCCGGTCAGCGTCACCGTGCCCCCGTTCGCCTGGAACGTCCCGCCCGAGACGCTGAACGCTCCCGCCACCTGCGTCGCGCTGCTGGAGGCCGTGAACGTCCCCCCTTGCACCGACAGGCTCCCGATCGAGACCGTCTTGGAGCTGGCGCCGAAGGTGCCGGTCGACATCGTCACCGCCTGGGCGACCGTGACGTTGTGCGAGCCGACGGTGAGCGTGCCGCTGTAGCCGTTCTGGAAGGTGATGGTGGTGACGCTGATGTCGCTGCTCAGAGAGCAGCCGATGTTCGAGACGCTGCCGTCGAAGACCACGTCGTAGCTGCCGTTGCTGGGGATGGTCCCGCAGCTCCAGCGGCCGCTCGAGCCGTACGACTGCGGGTTCGTCGACCCGCTGGGCTTCCAGGTACAGGTGTTGGCGCGCGCGGCGCGCGGTCCGAGGATCGCCAGCGCGACCAGCAGCAGGCCGAGGCGCCGTCCGGCGCGCGCGCGCCCACGATCGAGTCGGGTTCGGAGGCGGAGCGACGGCGTGGGCACGGACTTCTCTTGTCGGCGCGCCGCCTGTCCCTGGTCCTGGTCAGGCGGACGCCCCACCGATCCATCGACGGACCCGCCTACCGACTGAAGGGGCGACCGCGCTCAGGCGCGGCCGGGGCGGCCGTTGTTGCGGGCTTCGGCGCGCGCTTCGATCTGATCGAGCAGGTCCATCTGGTGCGCCTCGCCCGGATCGTTCGTCTGCCGCGCCTCGATCGAGCGGATCCGGTAGTTGCCGAGCAGGCCGGTGACGATGTTCCGCGCCCGCTCCTGGATCTGTTCGTCGGACAGATCGATCCCGTCGCGCGTCTGCAGCACACGAATTCCTTCGGCGACGTCCTGTAACAAGAGGCGCACGGTCATGACCGGAACACCCTTTTGTCGCGAACGGGAGGTCTCCCGGGACAAGATGCGGAAATCATAGTGTCAAGGAGCCGACAAGACCAGTGGATAGAAGCGCGGCGGCCCGTCCGGCCTCCGCCGCAACGCAATGCGCCGCGGCGCGACGCATATCACGCGCGGCATCCAGGCTCCGTGTTATTGATGCCCGCATGCGAACCCGCCTTGAGGCACTCGGCCGCCGCGCCCGCCCCGCGCTCCTCCCCGCCCTCGCGCTGGGGACGCTGCTCGGGTGCACCAGCGGGGGGGCGGCCTCGTCGACCACCACCATCAGCCCCGACACGCTGGCCGTCGACCTGGCCACCGCGTTCTGCGACTGCGGGCCGGCCGGCGGGACCGCCGACGGCGGCGCGGCCACCACCCGCGACGCGGCCGCGCCCGCCGACGGCGGCGCGTCCTCCTGCCTGAACCGCGCCACCCTCTCGGCCGAGCAGCAGCTCTCGCTGGTCTCCACCGCCTTCACCGAGGGCCTCTTGACTATCGACCCGTCCGTCTCCTCGACCTGCACCGCCGCCTACAAGACGGCCGGCTGCCCGGCGGCGGCGGGCCAGGACGGCCCCGACGTCCAGGCGGCGCTCGCCGATCCGGACTGCGCGAACCTCTTCGTCGGCTACATCCCGATCGGCGAGCGCTGCGACATGACCGCCGAGTGCGTCAGCACGGGCTTCTGCCTGTCGCAGGGGACGGGCCAGCCGGTCACCTCGATCCTGGGGAGCGGCTCGCTCGGGACCTGCTTCCCCTACCAGCAGGTGGACGACCCCTGCAACACGACCGCCGACTGCCAGCCGCCGGCCACCTGCAGCGCGACGACCTTCACCTGCGAATAGCGCCGGACGCGGCGCCGGCTACCTGAGCACGGCCACCCGATCGCCGAAGATCTGCTCGATGCGCGCCAGGAGATCGTCGCTGGCGGCGATCTTGTAGTCGTCCCCCAGCGGCAGGATGCTCTCGCTGCGCTTGGGGATCTCCATGCGCAGGACCGCCCGGCAGCTCCCGGTGTGGGTGCGCAGCACCTTCTCCAGCGCGCGGAGCTGCGCCTCGCTGACCAGGTCGGCGTTCAGCTTGATGTCCAGCAGCGAGCTCTTCTCGGCCCGGATGCGGGCCAGCGGCTTGGCGTCCAGGAAGCGCAGGCGCTCGCGCGCCGTCTCCCCCTCGCCGAACGGCGTGTCGACGGTGCCGGTGACCAGCAGCGGCTCGTCCTTGGACAGCACCTCGCGGTACTCCTCGACCTTCTTGGAGTTGACGATGTACTCGATCTGGCCGCTCTGGTCTTCCAGGGTGAAGAAGGCGTACTTCCCCTGGCCGTTCTTCATCGGCCGCTCCTGGTAGACGGCCACCACGCCGGCCAGGATCACCTCCGCCCGCTCGCCCTTCTCGGTGCAGTTGGCGGCGGTGGCGTTGGTGAAGCGGCGGATCTCGGAGAGGTAGCGGTCGAGCGGGTGGCCGCTGATGTAGAAGCCGAGCGCCTCCTTCTCGTAGGCGAGCAGCTCCTTCGGCATCCACTCCTCGAACGGCGGGTAGCGGTCGTCGTTGACCGCGGGCCCCTTGCCGCCGCCGCCCGAGAGCAGCGCCAGGAGGTTGGTCTGGCCGCTCTCGCGCTCGCGCTGCGCCTCGGCGGCCCGCTCGCTGGCCAGGCCGATGGCCCCGAACACCCGGGCGCGGGTGACGCCGTTCTGCTGGGCGACGCCGTCGAAGGCGCCGGCCTTGACCAGCGCCTCGATCACCTTGCGGTTCACCTTGCGGCCGTCGACGCGGCGGCAGAAGTCGAACAGCGACAGCAACGGCCCCCCCTGCGCGCGCGCCTGCTTGATCACCTCCACCGCCCCCTCGCCCACCCCCTTCACCGCCCCGAGGCCGAAGCGGATCACCTTCTTCGCCGCGCCGGCCTCCTCGACCTGCACCACGCTGAAGTCCGTATCGGACTCGTTGACGTCGGGGCGGAGGACGGCGATCCCCTCGGACTTCGCCTCGGCGATGAACTTCACCACCGCGTCGGTGTCGTCCTTGTCGCAGGTGAGCAGCGCCGCGAAGAACTCGACCGGGTAGTAGCGCTTCAAGTACGCGGTCTGGTAGGTCAGCAGGCCGTAGGCGGCGGAGTGGCTGCGGTTGAAGCCGTAGCCGGCGAACTTCTCCATCAGGTCGAAGACCCGCTCGGCGATCTTGGCGTCGACCGCCTTCGCCTTGGCCCCGTCGAGGAAGCCGGCCTTCTCCTTGGCCATGACCTCCAGCTTCTTCTTCCCCATCGCGCGGCGGAGCAGATCGGCGCGGCCCAAGCTGTAGCCGGCCAGCGCCGAGGAGATCTGCATGACCTGCTCTTGGTAGACGATGACGCCGTAGGTGTCCTTGAGGATCGGCTCCAAGGTCGGGTGGTCGTACTCGACCTTCTTGCGCCCGTGCTTGCGCTCGATGAAGTCGTCGACCATCCCGCCCTCGAGCGGCCCCGGGCGGTAGAGCGCGCCGGCCGCCACGATGTCCTCGAAGCAGTCGGGGCGCAGCTTCTTAAGCAGCTCGCGGAAGCCCGAGGACTCGAGCTGGAACACGCCGGTCACGTCGGCATCGGAGATCATCTTGTAGACGTGCTGGTCGTCGAGCGGGATGGCCGCCAGGTCGAGCGGCTCCTCGCCCTTGGCCGCCTTCTCCCGGTTCACGTGGTTGAGGCAGGTCTGGATGACGGTCAGGGTCTTGAGGCCGAGGAAGTCGAACTTCACCAGCCCGGCCTTCTCGACCATGTCCTTGTCGTACTGGGTGACGATCCCCGCCTCGTCGCCGGCCGGCCGGAAGCAGGGGACGTACTCCCAGAGCGGTTTGTCGCCGATGACCACGCCGGCGGCGTGCTTGCCGGCGTGGCGGTTCAACCCCTCGAGCCCCTTGGCCACGTCCAGCAGCTCGCGGTAGACGGGGCTCTCGTCGTAGAGCGCCTTGAGGCGCGGCTCTTTCTCGATCGCCTCGGCGATGGGCGGGCTCTTGCCCTGAATGGGCTCCGGCACGAACTTGGCGACCTTGTCGGCCTCGGCGAACGGCACCGCCATGGCCCGCGCGATGTCGCGCACGCCCGAGCGGGCCTTGATCTGGTGCATGGTCACGATCTGGCCGACGTTGTCCTTGCCGTACTTCTCGGTGACGTAGGCGATCACCTCGTCGCGCCGGTTCATGCAGAAGTCGACGTCGAAGTCCGGCATGCTGATGCGCTCCGGGTTCAGGAAGCGCTCGAACAGCAGCTTGTTGGCGATCGGATCGATGTCGGTGATGCGCATCGAGTAGGCGACCAGCGAGCCGGCGCCCGAGCCGCGCCCCGGCCCCACGGGGATGCCGCGCTCCTTGGCGTGGCGGATGAAGTCCCAGACGATGAGGAAGTACCCGGCGAACTGCATCTTCTGGATGACGCCCAGCTCCAGCGCCAGGCGCGCGGCGTAGGCGTCGCCGTCAATCTTCTCGCCGCGCCGGTGCGTCTCCTCGATCCGCTTCTTCAGGCCTTCTTCCGCGACCGACTGCAGGTACGACTCGGCGTTCATCCCCTCGGGGACCTGGAACTTGGGGAGGAAGGTCTCGCCCAGCTTGAACTCCACGTTGCAGAGGGCGCCGATCCTGGCGGCGTTCTCCAGCGCCTCCGGAATGTGCGCGAAGTAGGCCTCCATCTCGGCCGGCGTCTTGACGAAAAAGGCGTCGTTCCGGTGGTGCAGCCGCTTGTCGTCGTGGATCGTCTTCTTCTGCTGCACGCACATCAGGATCTCGTGCGCGCGCGCGTCGGTCTGATTGAGGTAGTGGCAGTCGTTGGTGGCGATGAGCGGGATGCCGGTCTTCTTGGCCAGCTCCTGCAGGTGGCCGTTGACCTGCTCCTGCTCCTCGAGCCCGTTCGGCTGCATCTCCAGGAAGAAGTTCCCCTTGCCGAAGATGTCCTCGAACTCGCGCGCCGCCGCCTCGCCGGCCTCGGGCCCGCGCCGCATCAGCGTCTGCGCCACCTCGCCGCCCAGGCAGGCCGAGAGCCCCACCAGCCCGTCGGCGTGCTTGCGCAAGAGCGGCTTGTCGATGCGCGGGTTGTAGTAGAAGCCCTCGAGGTACCCCATCGAGTTCAGGTACGAGAGGTTCTTCCAGCCGACCTCGTTCTTGGCCAGCAGGATGAGGTGGTTCGAGCGCCGCTCGGTCTTGTCGAGGCGATCGGGCGCCACGTAGGTCTCGCAGCCGAAGATCGGCTTCACGCCGTGGGCCTTGGCCTTCTGGTAGAAGTCGAGCGCGCCGAACAGGTTGCCGTGGTCGGTGATGGCCACCGACTTCATCCCCCGCTCGAGGACCTTGGGGAACAGCTGGTCGAGGCGGATGGCGCCGTCCAGGAGGCTATACTGCGTGTGCAGATGCAGGTGGGTGAAGTCGGGCATATGCGGCGATCGAGCTTGGCCTCGCCGGCGCGGGCGATCCAGCGCAAAAGAATCCACAGCCTGTCCACAGGCGGCCGCCTCGCCGGCGCCGCGGCGGCGCTGCTGGCGCTGGCCGGGTGCGGCGCCGGCGGCGGGGGGAGCGGGACGTTCGCCCTCACCGCCGATCTCACCATGGCCGGCTGCGATCAGGCCAGCCGCTCCTGCAAGCTCGACCCGGACGCGCAGGAGACGCTGACCTTCGTCCTCACCCGCGGGGGACAGCCGGCGCCCGGCCAGACCGTCACCTTCGCCGTCACCGGCTCCTCGCCGGCGGCGGGCGGGCAAGCGCCGGCCGTCGGCGCGCCGATGGGCGTCACCGACGGCAACGGGGCGGTCTCCGTCAGCGTCCGCGCGGGCACCGGCGACTTCGTCCTGGAGGCGCAGTTCCAGAGCCTGGAGGCGCAGGTGACCATGATCGTCGTCGAGGGCTCGACGGGGACAGTGGTGGTGGCGCCGTTCCTGGCGCCCACGGCGACCCCGCTGCCCGCGGACGCGACGTTCCAGATCCTCTTCTACGACTCGACCTCCTGCGGCGACCTCAACCTCGACCAGCCGCGCGACGTGGTGCGGGGGATCGTCACCCTGAACGCCCCCGGCGACACCGCGAGGTTCGACCTGGTGGGGACCACGGTGGTCAGCGCCGCGGTGGGGCGCGCCCTCTCCGACAAGAGCGCGGTGCTGGCCACCGGCTGCGTCGACATCCCCGGCTCGAGCCTGGTGGCGGGCGGCACCGTGGAGGTCGCGCTGCCGCTCACCGACGCCTTCCCCGATCCGGTGGGGACCTACACGGTCATCTCGACGCTGGCCTTCGCGCCGCCGCTGGCCGCCTCCGCCTCGCTGGGCGCCGCCTGGAGCGACCTCTCCGACTGCCCGCTCGATCCGGCCGAGCTCTGGCTCGACTGCACGGTCGACGCGCTGTCGCCGGCGACGGCCGCCGACCCGCTCGACTGCGTCCCCGCGGCGGCGCCCGGCGGCGAAGGGGCGCTCGGCGACGCCATCGCGGCGCTGCGCGGCACGGCGCTGGCCGACGCCACCGGCGCGCCGACCGGGTGCCGGAGCGCGCGCGACGCCGCCGGCGATCCGAGCCTCGA
>DASZVW010000077.1:0-1787 GCA_035546895.1 Polyangia bacterium | reverse complement strand
CGCCGTGCCGGAGAAGGTCATCGACAAGGTGTCGCCGGAGACCTTCAGCACCCAGCTCGAGACGTCGACCGTGACCGGCTGGTTGCTCCCCCCGATCGAGACCGTGAACACGCAGGTCTGGTTCGGCGAGGCGGTCGCCGTCGAGCCGCTGACCGAGAAGTTGACGTCGCACATGAAGCCGGTGCCGTTGAGCGCGGTGGAGACCTGGGTCGAGGTGACCCGGTTGATCGTCAAGGTGTCCCCCGTGAGGTCGAAGGGCGGGATGGTCGTCCCCCCGAGCGCGCTGGTGTCGCACATCGGATCGATGCTCCCCGAGGTGAAGGTCCAGCTGCCGGCGACGGCCGCCGCCGGATCGCTGGAGGTGTCGGCGCTGCTGCTGCAGCCGGCGAGGAGGAGTCCGAGGGCCAACCCACAAACGCGCGTGATCGATGTTCTCGAGAGGTGCATGGTCGTCTCCGTGGCTATCGCTGCACTTTACATCCCCGGCGGCGTCAACGCGGCGGTCGCGTAGACGAAGGGGGCGATCCAGTTGATGGCAATCTCGTTGACCTCGTAGGCGCCCGACAGATCGACCCAGTCGGTGTCCGACGCCGGCACCATCGTCGCGGTGGCGTTGGCCCCCCCGACCAGCAGGCCCGGCCAGGGATCGGTGACGCCGTCGCCGCTGGAGGGGCCGTGGTGGGGGTTCTCCGGCGGGTGGTAGCCGACCATCGTCACCTGCGAGCGGTCGTAGGAGTTCCGCCCCAGGAGGAAGTCGACCTGCATCTCGATGGCGTCGAGGTACTGCGGCTGGGGATCGAGCGCGTTGGCCACCCAGAGCAGCATCGCCGCGCGCACCACCGAGCCGTTCGACCCCCAGTAGAAGCTGTCGCCCAGGGCCCGGCCGAAGGCGTGGGTGGCGGCCGTCGTCGCCAGCGTGCCGGCGGCGGTCGTCAGGCTGGCGGTCAGCGCCGCGACGACGTTGGCGTCGCGGGCGCCGGCGTCGGGGCGCTGCGACAGCAGGTAGGTGTAATAGCCGAGGTTGGCCACGTTCGACCAGTCGAAGTCGGCGGCCACGGTCGCGCCCGCGGCCCGGGTCTCGAAGTCGGCCAGCGCCGCCGGATCGCCCGTCGTCTCCCACATCTCGGCGGCGGCCCACAGCCGGTTGTCGGGATCGGTCTCGTAATAGTGGCCGGTGGAGAAGACGTTGCTCGAGGAGGTCGGGTCGTCGTTGGCGGCGACCGCCGGGCCGGCGTTGGCCTGCAGGTATTGATAGCCGAGGTTGGCGGCGGCCAGGTACTTGGCGGCGTCGGTCGGGGCCAGGTCCTGGTAGACGCGCGCCGCCTCGGCCATCACCGCCACCACGTCGGCGGTCATCGCGGTGCCGATCCCCGAGAAGTAGCGCTTCTGGTTGTCGGCGTCGGGCATGGTGCCGTAGCTCTCGAAGCCGAGCGCCGTCAGCTTGTCGGGCAGCCCGCCGTCGCCGGCCGCGCTCTGGGCGGTGAGCAGCCAGTCGAGCTCCCACTTCACCTCCCAGAGGAAGTCGGGGAGCGGGCCCGCGCCGCCGTCGGCGGTCTTGCCGTGCTCGGGGATGGGGAGCGTCAGGCCGGCCAGCGTGGGCTGGAAGTGCTCCCAGGCGGCGAGCAGCATGCCGACGCTGAAGGCGCCGTTGTTGACGTACTTGCCGTAGTCGCCCGCGTCGTGCCAGCCGCCCGTGCTGGCGAACGGGGTGTCGGCGCCGGTCAGGTACTCGAGCGAGGCGGCGTCGTGCTGGTGGCAGGCGCCGTGCTGCCAGGTGTCGTCGCCCA
>DASZVW010000076.1:0-3226 GCA_035546895.1 Polyangia bacterium | reverse complement strand
GAGCCCGTAGTAGAGCACCACCGCCAGGGCCGCCAGGCCGGCCCCGAGCAGGATTCCGAACGGTCTTCTTCGCTGCACGCGAGGAGTCTACCCCGCTCAGGGGCAGGCGTTCAGCGTCGCCATCTGCGCGTTGTAGAGGTTCTGCATGGGCGTCTTCATGACCGGCCAGGCGGTCATCGGGTTGCCGCCGTTGTCGTCGTTGGTCTCGTAGTTCCAGGCCCAGCCGCCGTTGTAGCCGTTGGTATAGAGGTTGGTGTAGAGATCGGCGCCGTTCACGCCGTCGGTGGTGACGGCCCAGAACTCGCCCATGACCAGGTTCTTGTCCAGCCCCCAGTGCGAGGCCGGGTTCAGGAACGCCGAGTCGGAGGAGCCGTTCTCCGCGTAGTAATGGACCTCGTAGAAGTCGAGCGTGCCGTTCTGCTTGCCACCGGCGGCCACCAGCGCGGTGTTCGAGTAGAGGTTCTGCTTGCCGCTGACGGTCGAGCAGTAGTCGAAGGTCTGCGACCCGTTGGTGACCCGCGCCGACGGGTCCGCGGTGTGGATGGCGGCCGCGAACCAGTTGACGGTCTTCTGGATCATCGCCACGGGGACCGACAGCCCGTTGTCGGGGCTCCTGGCGGTCCACCCGTACTCGGTCGTCATCCCCTCGGGCTCGTTGAACGTCTCGTACGAGTAGACGCCGGGGTTCCCCTTGAGCGCGTTGACCATCGGCGTGAGCACGTTGTCGATGTAGGCCTGCCGGTTGGCGTCCACGGTCAACAACTTCTGGTTGGCGGTGAGGGTCGCGGAGGGGATGTTCTCTCCGCTCTCCGGCCCCTGGAGCATGTCGAACGACCAGAGGCTGATGTTGAGCGCCACGCCGGCCGTGTGCGCGGCGTTGGCCAGGCTGACGAGGTCGTTCATCGCCGCCGTGGTGAGCGGCTTGGCCATGCCGTTCGAGTCGTAGCCCGGCGTCACCGTGCCGTTGGTGTGGAACCACCAGCGGATGACGCGCCCGCCGACCGAGGCGCTGTTCTGGAAGATGGTGTTGAAGACGGTGAGGTTCGGGCTGGGGATGTCGTTGGCGAAGTTCACCCAGGCAACGTTGAGGCCGCTGGCGAACTTGCAGATCGCGCTTCCGCCCGCGCCGCCCGTCCCCGTCGCGCCGCCCGTGCCGGCGCCGCCGGTCCCGGTCCCGCCGGTCCCCGTCGATCCGCCCTTGGCGCCGCCCGTCCCGCTCGCCCCGCCCTTGGCGCCGCCGGTCCCCGTGGCGCCCCCGGTGCCGGTCGAACCGCCCGTGCCGGTCACGCCGCCGGTGCCGGTCGCGCCGCCCATGCCGGCCGAACCGCCGGTCCCCGTCGATCCGCCCTTCGCGCCGCCGGTGCCGCTCGCCCCCCCGGTCCCCGTCGTCCCGCCGGTGGCGACGCTGCCGCCGGTCCCGGTGGTCCCCCCCTGCCCGGTCGCGCCGCCCGTCCCGGTCGCGCCGCCGGTGCCGACGACGCCGCCCGTCCCGGTGGTCCCGCCGGTCCCCGTAGTCCCGCCCTTGGCGCCGCCGGTCCCGCTGGAGGCCCCGCCCGCGCCGGTCCCGGCGTCTTCGGAGGTTTCGGGCGACGCGCAGGCGGCGAGCGCCAAGGACAAGAGAAGCGGAAGCAGCCGAGATGACTTCATAGTTCCTCCCTGGGACAGGTCGTGGACCACGTGTTAAGTGCCGCGCGCCGCAAAGGGCGGCTCCCCAAACCGACCTTCACGGATTCGTCAGCGCTGCGCCGCCTGTTCGCGCTGCGCTTGCTGGGCCAGCGCCCGGAAGGGCCCGGCCGGATACCGCCGCAGGTAGCGGGCGGCCAGGGCCGGCCCGTCGCCGTCGTGGTGGGCCACGGCGGCCTCGATGGTCAGCGCCAGCGCCTCCTCGGCCAGCGCCCCGCCCGGCCGGCGATCGAGGTAGCCGGCCAGCAGGGCCCGCGCCCGCACCGGATCGTGGTCCAACCGGAGCGCGCGCATCCCCTCCAGCACCAGCTGCGTGTCCTGCTCGGCCTGCGGCGTCTGAGGCGCGGGCGCGGCGGGCATCAAGCGATGGAGGTGCGGCGGCGGCACGGACGCCCGGCCGGTGGGCGGCGCCTCGGTGACAACCGGCGCCGCAGGAGGCGTCGCGACGAGCGCCAGGGGGGGCGCTGCCGCCGGCCGGCGCGCCCGAACGCGCTCGATCGTCGGCCCGGTCGCCGAGGGCGCCTGATGCGAAACCAGCCGCGCGTAGGTACGTCCGAGCCACCCGCGCCAGGGGCCGAGCGCCGCGCTGGCGATGGCGCCGAACCCGATCAGGACGCCGGTCACGATCGCGGCGCGCAGCAGGACGGGCGCCCGCCGCGGTCCCGAGCGCCCGAGGCCGAGCAACACGCGCTGCTTCCGCCCGGGCGGCGCCTTGTAGGGGTCGGTCGAGCGCAGGAGCCTGCCGATCCGGGGATCGAGCCCCGGGTGCTCCGCCAGCCGCGACGGCTCGTCGTCGTGCTTCATCGGCTCACCGCCGTCTGCGCGCGCCGGTGCTTGGCGGCCAGCGCCAGGAAGTCCTTGCGCGCGTGATAGAGGCGCGTCCAGACGGTGTTGAGGGGGACGCTCTGGATGCGCGCGATCTCGCCGCCCGAGAGCCCCTCGAGCTCGAACAGCACGAAGGTGAGCCGGCGCTCCTCGCGGATCCGCCCCAGGATCGCCTGCAGGAGGCGCTGGTCTTCCTTGCGCTCCAGCGCGGCGGCCGGCCCGGCGCCCGCGTGCTGGATGGCGTCCGGATCCTCGACGCGCCGGCGGGTGAAGATGTGCTTGACCCAGGTCCGCCGCCGGAAGTCGCGCACCTGGCGCCGCGTGATCCGGTATAGCCAGCCGGCCGGGTTGACGCCGTCGAAGGCCTCCAGCCGGCGGCGCACGACCAGGAAGACCTCCTGCACGATGTCGTCGCGGTCGGCCTCCGGGCCGCCGAGGGCGCGGATCCAGCGGGCGACGTCCTCGAACCAGAGGTCGTAGAAGGCGCGGAAGTCCTGCGGGAAGCCGGGCGAGCGGAGCGCGGCCTGCCTCTCCCCTTCCGGGCGTACGCCGGGCCAGACCTTCATGCCGTTCCCAGGGCGCGGACCAGCCCAAACCTTCATGGCCAAGCGCCGATTTTAGTCGAGGTCGCGCGCCGCCGTCTCGCCGAACCCGCGGCGGTTTCGGCTATCGTGGCCTGGTGCGTGATCGGTTCCTTCGCGGCGCGGGCCTGACCGCC
>DASZVW010000075.1:0-5299 GCA_035546895.1 Polyangia bacterium | reverse complement strand
CGGCTGGTGCTTGATCGCCGAGGGGATCAGCGAGAGGCGCGCGCCGTCGCCGAGCTCGAGGACCTCGCCGTCGGCGAGCTCGCGCACGTCGGTGAAGCCGAGCTCCGCCAGCCGCGCCGCCAGCGCCGGCGAGGCGAGCTTGGCGACGATCACCCGGACGGTCTTGGGGAACGCGGCCAGCGTCTCGGCGTCGAGGTGATCGGGCCGCGCGCTGCTGATGAAGAGCGCGGGCGCGTCGTGCAGATCGGCGGCCGCCAGGTGGTCGTTGGCGGGGAACGGGTGCCAGCCGGCGAGGTAGGCGCCGCGCGGCGAGAGCCAGGGGTCGCAGACGACGCGCGCGGCGCCGAGGCGGATGTCGAGGCCGGCGTGGCCGAGGGAGGTGACGGTCGAGGTCATCGGGCGGAACCTGGGGGCGAGAGCTGGTAGAAGAGAGGCTCGCATGAACGAGATGAAGGTAGAAGCCCTGACGCTCGAGGGGACGCACGTTCGGTTGGAGCCGCTGGCCGAGGGGCACCACGCGGCTCTCTCGGCCGTCGGGCTGGACGACGAGCTCTGGCGCCTGATCCCCAAGCCGGTGCGCTCGGCGGCCGACATGGCCGCCTACATCGCCTTCGCCCTCGGCGAGCAGGCCGCCGGGCGGGCCCTCCCCTTCGCCATCGTCGACCGGGCGACCGGCCAGCCGATCGGCAGCACCCGCTACATGGCGATCGAGCCCGCCCACCGGCGGGTCGAGATCGGGTCGACCTGGCTCGCCCGCGCCTGGCAGCGGACGGCCGCCAACACGGAGGCCAAGTACCTGCTTTTACGTCATGCTTTCGAGGTGTTGGGCTGCATCCGCGTGGAGCTCAAGACCGACGCCCTGAACGAACGGTCGCGTGCCGCGATCCGTCGAATCGGGGCCAAGGAGGAGGGGATCCTCCGCAGCCACATGATCACCGCCTCGGGAAGGATCCGGGATTCGGTCTACTACAGCATCCTCGCGGGCGAGTGGCCGGCGGTGAAGGCCGCCCTGGAGCGGAAGCTGAAAATTGTTTGACGAAATTCGCCGGGGCCTGATTGACCGGAATTCTTTGCCTCGGTAACGTTCCACCATGGCGACCATGGGACAGGAATACGGGGTCAGGCGGGTGTTCGAGGCGACGCCGAAGGACGGCGGCAAGGTTTCTATCCGGCTGAGCGACCGGCAGGTCGAGCTCGGCGCGCGCGAGTTCGGCCTCTACGAGAAGGTCGCCGAGCGGGTGCCGACGGTGCAGTCGTCGAAAGAGATCGCCGCCGCGCTGGGGATGGACGAGGCGCGCCTCGGCCGCCTCTCCGCCGCGCTCGCGCAGGCGGGCCTCCTCTATCGCCAGGACGCGGTGCCGGCGCAGCTCTCGGGCGTCGAGCTGCACACCATGTTCAACAAGCTCCTGCCGAGCTGGCTCGACGAGGCGTTCTCGCACCCGTTCTGGGAGCGGATGACCAGCGGCAAGGGCTCGAAGCGCCTCTACTCGGGCTGGCTCATCGAGCTCTATCACTACACGCGCAACGCCAACCGCCACATGCCGCTCTCCTGCGCGCACGCGCGCGAGAAGGCGATCAAGAACATGCGCGCCAAGCACTACGCGGAGGAGTGGAACCACTACCACTACTTCCTGAAGGCGCTCAAGGCGCTGGGGTTCTCCGAGCAGAGCGTGGTCGACTCGGTGCCGCTGCCGATGTCGCTGGCGCTCTCGAACTTCATGCGCCAGGCGGCGCGCGAGGACATCCTCGCCTACTCGATCTGCTCGGCGGTGCTCGAGGGGACCACCGTGAACCGCGGCGCCTACAACCCCTACTACGACAAGTGCGCCGAGCTCTACGGCCTGCCCAAGGAGTCGATCGCGCCGATCTACGCGCACCTCGATCTCGACGTGCAGTACCAGCACTCGGATCTGTTCCTCGACATTCTGACCACCGTCAACGCCATCCCGGCGGCGCGGGCCGGGCGGGTCCTCGAGTACGGCCACCAGCTGGTCGAGCACATCTGGCTCTGGACGGACAGCATCGAGAAGTACTACGGCGTCGAGTCGAACGCGATGCCGCGTCCGAAGTTCAGCAACGTGCTCGACTAGGGGGAAGTCATGCAGACGCAGCTACCGGTCTTGAAGCGCACGGCCAAGGTCGTTCGGCGCACCAGCGACAAGCTGTCGATCGAGTACCTCGGGCAGGAGGTCACGCTCGAGGGGGCGGCGGCGCTTCTCTTCGACAAGATGCTGCCGTACCTCGACGGCGCCACCGGCGTGGGCGGCATCGCCGAGCGGATCGCCGAGTCGCCCAAGCGGATCCAGTCGCTGTCGCAGCAGCTCGGCGCCACCGGCGTGCTGGCCTTCAAGGACGACGACGGCACCCGGATGACCGGCGAGGCGTTCTACGAGCTGCACCGCAAGTACGTGAACCACTGGCTGCAGCCGATCTACGACCACCCGTTCTGGGAGAAGGTGGTGACCGGCAAGGCCTCGCGCGCGCAGGTGCTGGGGTTTGCCTTCGAGAAGTACCACTACATCGAGGGGGCGTTCGAGCACATGGCCATCGCGGCCGCCAACGCCACGCCGGAGATGATGCCGCACCTCGCGCGGCACTTCATCGAGGAGTACAACCACGGCGACATCTACCGGAAGGGGCTGCGCAGCCTGTTCCCGGACGACACCATCCTGCGGGCGCAGCCGCTGCCGAGCACGCGCGCGCTGGTGAACTTCCTCAGCGAGTCGGCCGGCCGCAACTCGTTCGGCTACTACGCGGGGAACGAGCTCCTGCAGATGACCGAGAACACCGGCGACGACAAGGACTCGAGCTCGATCGACGACTTCTACGCGGCGATGCGCAAGCACTACCCGTACACCGACAAGATCATCGACGCCTTCATCGCGCACACCAACGCCGACCAGAAGCTGGGGCACGAGAACGTCTTCCTGGAGATGTGCCAGAGCATCCCGCCGCTGACCCGCGCCGAGGTGGACGACGCGCTCAACATCGTCCGCTCGATGGCCGAGCACCTCTACCTGTTCATGGACGGGATCGACACCTTCTACGCCCGCTTCCCGACCATGCCGCGCGCGCCGTCCGACCTGCTTTCCGAGTAGGCCGCGGGCTTGTCCCTCGGTCCGCCCACCTACGGAGAGGCCGAGTTCCGTCGTATTCGGGAGCTCGGCGGGGGTCCGTTCGAGTCGCCCGAAGACCTCCGGCGGGTGCTCGACGGCATCGGCTACCTCGCCGAGTGGCGCTCGAACTACCGCGTGCAGTCGGTGAAGTCGTCGCTGCACGCGCCCAAGATCACCTGCATCGACTCGGCGATCCTGGCCTACGGGCTCCTCGAGCTGCTGTTCTCCGACGTCAAGCGGCGGCTGCTGGCCATCCACCGGCGCGATCCGGTCTCCGGTGAGGAGTGCGGCCACTGCGTGGCGCTGCACTGGAACGACGCCGGCAAGGTCGGCTCCTTCGCCAAGTCGAACTACCCCGGCCTCGGTCACCGCGACGCGGTCTTCGAGGACGAGATGGCCATCGCCGCCGACTACGCCAAGGCCTACGTGAAGATGGGGTTCCAGCCGCTCTACTTCGGCGTCACCACGCTCGAGGAGGCGGCGCCCGACGTCGACTGGAGAAACTCGATGGAAGATCTGAGCGTCCTCTCGGAGCGGATCCAGGGGTTCTACGCCTACTCGTTCGGCACCGCCCGATGATCGCCCGCCACGACGACGTCCCGGCGCTGCTGGCCGGCCTGCGCGCGCTGCCGCCGGAGCGGCCGGCGCTCACCTTCTACAAGGGGCGCACGCGCGCGGGGCGCTGGAGCTACGGCGAGCTGCTCGGCGCGGTCGAGCGGTTCGCGCGGCGTCTCGACGCGCTCGGCGTGCGCGCCGGCGATCGGGTGGCGGTGCTGGCGCCCAACCGGCTGGAGGTGCCGGCGCTGTTCCTGGCGGCCATGCAGCTCGGCGCCGCAGTGGTCCCGCTCAACCCCACCAACCCGCCCGAGGACTGGGACTACATCCTCACGCACGCCGAGGCGCGGCTCGTCTTCGGCGCGCGCGAGCTGCTCGATCGCCTCGTACGCCGCCCGCCGACAGTCTGCGCCTTCGAGGACGAGCCGGCGACGTCCTCGGCGGAGGCGGCCGTCGCGCCGCCGCCCGCGGCCGGCACGCTCGGCCGGCAGATGGCGATCGTCCTCTACACCTCGGGGACCACCGGGAACCCCAAAGGGGTGGCGCTCGGTCAGGGGAGCCTGCTGGCCAACGCCTGGAGCATGGCGGTCAACTTCGCGTTCGCCGACGAGACGCAGCTGGCGGTGCTGCCGCTCTATCACGCGCACGCGCTCGGCTTCGGCCTCATGACCACGCTGGCCACCGGCGGCCACCTGGTCTTCATGGAACGCTTCGACCCCTTCGCCTGGAGCGAGGTGGTGCGCACCGAGTCGGTCACCCTCTCGAGCGTGGTGCCGACGTTGCTGCAGCCGCTGCTGCAGGTCGGCGTGCGGGCCGAGAAGATCCCCACCCTGCGCGCGCTGCTGGTCTCCTCGGCGCCGCTCAGCGCCACCCTGGCGCGCGCCTTCGAGGAGAAGACCAAGCTGCGCCTCGTGCAAGGGTGGGGCCTCTCCGAGTACACCAACTTCGCCTGCTGCCTGCCGCTCGACCTGCCGGAGGAGGCGCGGCGGCGGCTGATCTCCGGCGGCGAGCTGACCTCCATCGGCGGGCCGCTCTCCGGGACCGAGGTGAAGGTGGTCGGCCCCGACGGCGCGTCCCTGCCCGCGGGCGAGCGTGGCGAGCTCTGCGTCCGCGGGCACAGCACCATGCTCGCCTACTTCCGCGACGCGGGCGCCACCGCGGCCACGCTGGGCGCCGACGGCTGGCTGCGCACCGGCGACGAAGGCTTCTTCGAGCTCGAGGCCGGCCGCCCGGCCTTCTACATCACCGGGCGGATCAAGGAGACGATCATCCGCGACGGCGACAAGTTCAGCCCGCTGGCGATCGAGCGGCGCGTCCTGGCCGACATCCCGGAGCTCGAGGGGCGGATGGTCGCGCTCGGCTTCCCGCACGACCTGCACGGCGAGGAGATCGGCCTCTACCTCGAGAGCGAGGCGTTGGGCGACGATCTGCGCGCGCGGCTCGCCAAGGTGGTCGGCGAGATGCCGCTCGACGCGCGGCCCAAGGTGATCCTCCACGGCGGGGCGCCCATTCCGCGCACGCACACCGGGAAGATCCAGCGGCGGAAGCTCCACGCCGCGTTCGCACCGTATCGCGACTGTCGCGGCGCGCTCCGGATAGAGCGCGCCGCTTGACAGCCGGCGCCGGCG
>DASZVW010000074.1:0-2191 GCA_035546895.1 Polyangia bacterium | reverse complement strand
GTCGTCGCCGTCGATGCCGACCCGCCAGAAGCCGCTCTCGCGCAGATCGGGGCCGGAGTAGTTGCCTTCGGCGTCGATGACCCAGGAACGAGAATCCCAGGACAGATAGTCGCCACCGTCGTGGGAGACGATGATCTGCTGGCCGAAGTGGTAGTCGCCGCCGCGCTCGGGATCGTTGCCCTCGCCCTCACCGCGCCAGACGCCCACCAGGGGCAGCAGCGCGAGCATGGAGGCACTCAGATCGGGACCCAGTCGCAGATTCGCGGTGTCCTCGGGCAGCGGCAGACCCGGCAGCTGCGGAATGTTGCGGCCGCCGGTGGATTTGGCGCGCTCGGCAGCCTCGGCTACCGCCTCGTCGCCACTGCGGCGAGCCGCGTCATCGCTCTCGCGCCCCTCGGCATGCGCCTGTGAGGCGTGTCCGTTGGTCGCTGCGTTTTCGACGTTCTCGCTCGCCGAATCGGTCACGACTCGGTGAAGAGCCGGTAGAGGACGTACAGCCCGAACCAGGCGATCAGCACGGAGCAGATGACCAGCAGAATCTCGAAGGTTAAGACCACATATCGGAGTTTAACGACCCGCTCGGCGAAGACGAAAACGGCCCCGGGAAAACGAATCCCGGGGCCGTTCGCGTGCGATGAGCGCAGTTTTCGGCGCGTGCCGTCGACGCTCGGCGTCGGTGTTACTTGGCGACGCTCACGTCGATGTTGTGGACGCCCGCCCCTTCGGGGCTGACCTTGGCCGATCCGTTGCCGGCCGACGACAGGGCCCGGATGGTCCAGGTGCCGGGCGCGGCGAAGAAGCGGAAATCACCGGTGCCGGAGGCCACGACCTCGGCGGTGAACTCGTCGCTCGAGTCCAGCAGGCGGACGAAGGCGCCGCCTACCGGGTTACCGTCCGCATCGAGGACGCGTCCGGTGAGGACGGTCTCCTTCTCGGTGTCGACGTTGGCCGGAAGGGCCTGACCCTGGGTAGGTGCTGCACACATATCTATTTACGCTCCCAACTCGATCGGTGCACCGACGAGGGAGCCGTATTCGGTCCAGCTCCCGTCGTAGTTCTTGACGTTCTTGTGGCCCAGCAGCTCCTGCAGCACGAACCAGGTGTGCGACGAGCGCTCACCGATGCGGCAGTAGGCGATGGTCTCCTTCTCGCCGTCGAGGCCCGCTTCCTTGTAGATGGAAGCCAGTTCCTCGTCGGACTTGAAGGTGCCGTCCTCGTTCGCGGCCTTGCTCCACGGCACGTTGATGGCGCCGGGGATGTGGCCGGGACGCTGGCTCTGCTCCTGCGGCAGGTGCGCGGGAGCGAGAATCTTGCCGGAGAACTCGTCGGGCGAACGCACGTCGACGAGGTTCTTGACGCCGATCGCCTGGATGGCGTCGTCGCGGAAGGCGCGGATCGACAGGTCCTGCTCGGAGGCCTTGTAGGTCGTCGCCGGACGGGTCACCGCATCGGTCGACAGCGGGCGGGCGTCGAGCTCCCACTTCTTGCGGCCGCCGTCGAGCAGCTTCACGTTCTGGTGGCCGTAGAGCTTGAAGTACCAGTACGCGTAGGCCGCGAACCAATTGTTGTTGCCACCGTAGAGAACGACGGTGTCGTCGTTGCCGATACCGCGGGCCGACAGCAGATCCGAGAACTGCTCCCGGTTGACGAAGTCACGCCGAACCGGATCCTGCAGATCCTTCTTCCAGTCGATCTTGACGGCACCCTCGATGTGGCCCGTGTCGTAGGCGGAGGTGTCCTCGTCGACCTCGACGATCACGACGCCGGGGGTGTTGAGGTTCTCTTCGACCCAGTCTGCGGAGACCAGGACATCGGAGCGAGCCATGTTGTTCCTTTCGATGTGAACTTGCCGGGGTATGTGGAGAGATGAGTTGTGGTTCGTGAGGGCGGGTCAGTTCGCCGAGTTGCTCGTCGTGACCGGGGTGCGCGCGCCGAGCCGCTGGGTGAGCGGATAGATCTTGCAGCCCAAGCAGATTCCGAACGCCGCGTTGAGGAACGCCGCGAACAGTGCGAAGGCGGTGAAGATCGCGCCCACCACGCCGGCCCCGGCCGCGAAGCCGATGAAACCGACGATCGCGAAGACGAAACCGACCAGCTGTGCGAACCGCAGCGGCGGCACCGGCTCGGTTTCGGTCGCCGGGCCGATGCGCGGCGCGACGAAGGTGGCGAAGACCCAGCCGTAGGGGCTGCG
>DASZVW010000073.1:0-1765 GCA_035546895.1 Polyangia bacterium | reverse complement strand
CGGCGGCCCGGGCAAGTACACCGGCCGCGACATGCACACCACCCACGCCGGCTTCCAGATCGTCGACGCCGAGTTCGACGCGCTGGTCGAGGACCTGGCGGGGGCGCTGGCCAAGTTCAACGTGCCGGCGCGCGAGCAGGGCGAGCTGCTGGGCGCGCTGGGGCCGCTCAAGCCCCAGATCGTCAACCCGCCGCCCCCGGAGGCGGCGGCGCACGATCCCAAGCTGGCCGAGGCGGCCGGCAAGATGGTGGCCGAGCTGCGGCAGTCGGGCGCGGCCCAGCCGGCCGACCTGCTCGAGCTGGCGGTGACGGCGCGCCTGCGCGGGCAGCGCTCGTACGCCGAGGTGCTGTACAGCGCGGCCGAGCGGCAGCTCCCGGAGAAGAAGCTGGCCGCGCTGAACCCGCTGTTCCGCGAGGGGGCGCCCGAGCGGATCACCACCGAGCTGAAGAAGATGCCGGAGAACACGCCGGCGCAGCCGAAGACGGCGGTGGGCGACTCCGACGACGACAACCCGGACGCCAAGCCGCTGCGGGGGTCGCTGGTCGGCACCATGCACATCGACGGGTCCGACGGCGAGCTGGGCGTCATCGCGCTCGAGCCGGTCGGCGGCAAGAAGACCAAGCGCAAGCCCAAGCAGCGGGTGATGGAGCAGCGCGACCGCCAGTTCGCGCCGCGCTTGCTTGCCATCCCGGCCGGCTCGACGGTATCGTTTCCGAACTTCGATCCCGTGTACCACAACGTCTTTTCGCTCTCGCCGGCCCGCGCCTTCGACCTCGGGATCTACAAGAACGGCGAGTCGCGGGACGTGACGTTCGAGAAGGAGGGGATCATCCGCCTCGGCTGCAACCTGCACGCGAACATGACGGCGCACGTGGTGGTCGTGGCGGCGCCGCACTACGCGGTGACCGAGCCGGGGGGCCGCTTCAAGTTCCGGAGCCTGGCGCCCGGCAAGTACAAGCTGCGCGCCTGGGCCGAGGACAGCACCGAGCCGGTGCAGAAGACGATCGAGATCAAAGAGGGGGAGAACACCCTCAACCTCGACGTCCCGCGCGGGGCCCCCGCGGGGCTGGGGACGGACAAGTTCGGGCTTCCACGTGGGAAGGCGCCTTAGCCCTCTCCTCGCCGGGATCGGGCTCGTCGGAGCCCTGCTCTGGTTCGTGCTCGGCGGCTCCCGGCCGATCGCGGCGTCCGCCCCCGACACGGCGCCGATCGCCGCCGACCTCGACGCCCGCATCCGCGAAACGCTGGCCGGCGTGCAGGCCCGCGCCGACACGCTGGCCCAGCTCCCGCGGCTCGGCGTGGCGGTCGCCACCGACGAGCGCACCGTCCGCGACCTGACGGGCGACGAGCTGGCGTTCCGGACCCGCCCGGGCGAGCACATCGAGATCGCCCAGATCGCCCGCCAGAACGGCCAGGACGGCGCCGCACATACGCTGCTGCGCCTCCCCGACGACAAGCTGCCGCTGGCGATGGCCAGCCTGGGACCGCATCTGATGATCGCCGGCGGCCGCCTGCAGGTGGTCGTCACCGTGGCCGTCACGCCGCGCGACCGCGCCGACGAGCTGCGCGGCGCCCTGGCCGTGGCCCAGGCGCCCGACCTGACGCCGTTCGCGCAGCGGCTGGAGGCGCTGGGGTTGAGCGGGCGGTTGGAGGTGGGCGGGCAATCGGCGGCGCTCGACGGCGGCGCGGCGCCCGATGGCAAGGCCGCCGGCAGCGCGCCGCTCGCCAGCGCGGCGCCGGAGGCGGTCACGCTGGCGTTCGTGGG
>DASZVW010000072.1:0-3420 GCA_035546895.1 Polyangia bacterium | reverse complement strand
GAGCGGCGCCTGCGTGACCACCACCTCGCCGAGCGCCTGTGGCGCCAACGGCGCCGCCTGCACCGCCTGCGGCAGCCAGCAGGCGTGCAGCGCGCAGGGAAAGTGCGTCTGCGACGCCACCTCCTGCCCGAACGGCTGCTGCGATTCCAACGGACAGTGCCAGACCTCGGCGACCGCCACCTGCGGCACGAAGGGCGCCGCCTGCGCGACCTGCGGCAGCGGGCAGGCTTGCAGCAACGGGCAGTGTGTCTGCAACTCGACCTCCTGCAGCGGCGGCTGTTGCAGCGGCACCACCTGCGTCGCGCAGAGCGGGCAGAGCACCGGGACCTGCGGCGGCAACGGCGCCGCCTGCGCCGCCTGCGCCAGCGGCCAGGCCTGCAGCGGCGGCAAGTGCGTCTGCAACGCCAGCTCCTGCCCCAACGGCTGCTGCGACGCGAGCGGCAAGTGCCAGACCTCCAGCAACCCGACCTGCGGCACCGGCGGCGCCGCCTGCGCGGCCTGCGGGACGGGGACCACCTGCTCGAGCGGCAAGTGCGTCTGCAACGCCAGCTCCTGCGGCGGCGGCTGCTGCAACGGCACCAGCTGCCTCACCTACGCCAGCGAGACCAACAGCCTGTGCGGCTCGGGCGGCGCGACCTGCGGCGCCTGCGGCGGCGGCCAGACCTGCAGCACCGCCAACGGGACCTGCGGCTCGACCAGCACCGGCCCCTGCACCTGGAGCGGCGGCCCCAGCTCGTCGAGCGGCGAGATCACCTGCTACTGGTTCGGCCAGGGGACGGCCAAGGGGGGCGGCTGCGGCAGCTTCAAGACCTACTGCGGCTACTGCGGCACCGAGTCGGGGAGCAACAACGGCGGCACCTGCCCGACGGGGATCAGCGACACCGTCCCCAACACCGGCACCCAGTACTTCGCCGCCTTCCCCGTCGGCAGCTTCGGCCAGGGGACCTACTGCGGCATGTGCGTGGACGTGAGCTGGATGGGCAAGACCATCACCGCCACCATCGTCGACGAGTGCGCGACCTGCACGACCACCGCGCACATCGACCTCAGCCTGTCGGCGGCGGCGGCGCTGGGGCTCGGGCAGGGGACCACCACCGGCGATCCCAAGAGCGGCGTCACCTGGAAGGCGGTCGACTGCCCGGTGACCGGCAACATCGTCGGCGTCTTCAACGGCTCCTCGCAGCAGATCTACTTCCAGAACGTCACCTTCCCGGTCGCCAAGGCGGTCGCCGGCGGGCACACCGCCACGCAGGCCTTCGGCTACTGGGACTTCGGGACGGCGGTGGGCGGCATGTCGGTGACCCTCACCGACACCGTGGGCCACGTGGTGACCGGGACCATCCCCTCCTCGAGTGGCGGCAGCGTCGGCGTGCAGTTCCCCATGACCTGCCAGTGACGTCGGCGGCGCCCGGTCGGGGTAGCGCGCCCGCCGCTCACCCGCCGCCGAGGAGGTGCAGCGCCACCGCCAGCAGCCGCTGCGTCTCCTCGTGCGTGGCGGCCACGTGGAGGTGGATGGCCGGGCCGTCGCGGGTGAGCGTCGCGTGGGCGATGAGCGGCGAGAAGCCGCCCAGCAGCACGAGCGGGTTCCCGGCCAGCTTCTGGCGGATGACCGGCCACTGCTCCTCCCAGTGCCGCGCCGGCCCCTCGGTGGGGAACCGGCCGTCGAGGTCGAGGAACGTCCCCTCGTCGTCGAGGCCGAGCACCGCGCTGGCGGCGCCGGGGACCTCCATCCCGTAGAGCAGCGGCGGCACGCCCCCCTGCCCGTTGCTCTTGAAGATGTCGACCGCGCTCACCATCACCGCGCCGTCCTCGGGCATCAGCCCCTCCTCGGCGTTGATGCGGCCGAGCATCGTCGCCCAGTCGATCCCCGCCGGGGCGCCGCCGTCGGAGGCGCCGGCGTCGGGCGCGCCGCCGTCCGCCGGCGCCGCCGCCGGGTGCGGGGCCATCAGCAGCGCGCGGTAGGCGGGCGGCGTGACGATCGCCAGCCCGGGGGCCGGCAGCACGATGAGCCGATCGTCGCGCGACCAGGTCCCGGGCGGCAGGCCGCGGCGCGGGTGGCGCTCGCCGACCGGCCGTCCCCCCTCGGTGCGCCACACGAGCACCCGATCGGTCGCCTTGGCGCCGCGGGTGAGCGCGGCCCGGAGCTGCCCGTCGTCGAGGTGGTGGCGCGCGGCCAGGAACGTCACCGTCGGATCGAGCGGGTGCGGGGTGGCGATCAGCAGCGCGTCGAACGACTGGAAGAGATCGAGGTCGGTCCCCTCCAGCAGGTCGCGCCGATCGGGGAGCCGCGCCAGGAGCGCGTCGACCGCCGGGACGTAGTCGGTGCCGCGCAGCCGGTCGAGCCGCACGAGCACCGTCAGGCGCGACCCCTTGGGCCCGTAGGCCGTCAGGTCGGAGGTGGGGGCCGGCCCCTGGTCCTCCTCCGCCCCCTTGGCCTGCCCGGGCCGCTCGCGCGCGTCGGGCTTGGCGGCCAGCGTCCCCTCGGCGGGCGGCGCGTGGTGGTGCGCCCGGCGCGCCGTGTGCGCGGCGCCGTGCCCGGCGGCGGGCCCGCCGAGCGGCAGGTCCTTGACCTCGTCGATCTTGAGGCCGGTGATCTCGATGTCGACCGGCCCCGTGAACCGGTGCACGCCGAGGCCGAGCCCCGCCCCGATCAGCGCCAGGTGGACCAGCACCGACAGTCCGAGAGCGAGGCTCCAGCGCCGCGACATCGCCGCGGTCATTATACGGCGCGGCCTCGGCCCGGCGCGTTTGCGCTAGGCTGGCGGCGTGAGCTTCGCTCAGCGGAGATCGAAGCGCGCGGCCATGATGGCGGCGGCCGGCGCCACGCCGACGGTGAGGACCGCCCCCTCGCGCGGCCACTCCTGCACGATCTCGGTCAGCGTGGCCGCCAGAAAGGCGCCCGCCACCCGCGCCGCCGCGGCGTCGCTGGAGGTGGCGTCGGCGGCGATGAGCCGCCCGCCCGGCCGCAGCGCCGGGACCAGCGCCGCGATCCAGCGCTCCCCCTCGTCGGGCGGCAGCCCGGCGACGTTCTCCACCACCAGCGCCGACAGCGAGCCGGGACGAAACGGCAGCTCGGCCGCGGCCAGCGCCACCTCGAGCGGACGCGCCTCCTTGCGCGCCCGCCGCAGCGCCCGCAGCGCCGGCGGCCGCTGCCCGCTCTCCACCAGCAGCAGCGTCCGCCCGCCGCGGGTCATCGCGGCCCCCAGCCAGGGGGGACCGAGGACCACCACCGGCGCCCGCGCCGCCTCGCCGGCCGGCGCCGTCCAGCGCAGGAGCGCCTCCAGCGTCGGCTGGCTGCCGAGAGGACCGGAGAGCAACGGACCGCGCATCGGGAGGCGGAAACTACCATGAGCCTCTGCCTGCGGCTCGGCCCCGATTCGCCGAAAGAGAAGATCGGCGGCAAGGCGCGCTCGCTGCTGA
>DASZVW010000071.1:0-6582 GCA_035546895.1 Polyangia bacterium | reverse complement strand
GCTCGATCAGGTCCCCGCGGCGGCCCGCGCCCTGATCGGCGCCGGCCGCTTGCACCGGTGGTCGCGCGAGCTGCTCGGCGAGGGGGGCGGCCAAGGGCTCCTGCGCGACGCCGAGACCGTCCTGGCGACCGCCAGGGGGCTGGTCCGGATCTCGGGGACGATCCTGGGCGGCGCCGCGGTGTTCCTGTTCCTGGGCGTGTACGTGGCCGCGCAGCCCGCGGTCTACCGGCGCGGCCTGTTGCGGCTGGTCCCCCTGCCCGCCCGGCCCCGCGCCGAGGAGGTGGTGAGCGCGACCGTCGTCTCGCTGCGGCGCTGGCTGTTCGGCCGGGTGGTGGCGATGTGCTTCGTCGGCCTGGGGGTCACCCTGGGCCTGTGGCTGATCGGGATCCAGGCGGCGCTCGCGCTCGGCCTGCTGGCGGGGCTCCTGACCTTCGTCGAGTACATCGGCGCCATCGTCTCGGTCGTCCCACCGCTCCTGATCGGGGCCACGCACGGGTGGAGCACGGTGTTCTGGATCCTGGTCCTGTTCGGCGCCGCGCACGCCGTCGAGGGGTACCTCCTGACGCCGCTGCTCGCCCGCCGGACGGTCCGCTTTCCGCCCGGGCTCACGCTAGCGGTGCAGCTTCTCTTCGGGCTCTTCTTCGGCGCGCCCGGGCTCATGCTGGCCACGCCGACCTCGGTGGTCGTCGCCCGCCTCGTCGAGATGCTGTACATCGAGGACGTCCTCCACGACCGCCCCGCCGGCAGCCGCGCTTGAGGCGCCGATGTCGATGCCGTGGGCGACGGCGAACCGGATCAACGCGGCGGTGGTCCGCACCCCCAGCTTTCGGTTGATGTTCGTCCGGTGGGTGTCGACGGTCTTGAGGCCGATCCCCAGCGCCTTGGAAAGCTCCTTGCTGGAGCGGCCGCGGACCACCAGGCGGAGGATCTCGTTCTCCCGGGGGGTGAGCGAATCGAGCCCGCTCCCCTTCGCCGCCCCCTCGCCGGCCTCGCGCAGGCGCTGGGCGACGGCCGGCGAGACGTACGTCTTCCCGCTCGCCACCATGTCGATGGCGGCGAACAGCTCGGCCGTCGGCTGGTGCTTGAAGATGTAGCCGGCCGCGCCCGCCTCCAGGAGCTCCGCGGCGTAGAAGTCCTGGCTGAACCCGGTCATGATCAGGACCCGCGCCCCGTCCCGCTTGGCCTCCAGGGCCCGCACGATGTCGATCGCGTTGCTGTCGGGCAGCGAGAGGTCGGCGATGACCACCGCCGGCCGGCAGGCCTCGAGCATCCGCAGGGCTTCCTTGACGTCGCCCGCGGTCCCCACCACGTTGAACCGGCCGGTGCGGGTGAGGAGGCCGGCGAGCGCCTCCCGCACCATGACGTGGTCCTCCACGATCGCGACATCGGTGACGGTCGAGCTCACGCCGCGGCGATTGTAACGGATCGCGGAGGGCGCGGGGAAATGGCCGCCATCGGCCTTTCGGCTGTTGTACAGGCGCGAGCGGCCGATCGGGCCGGGGCAGGGTCAGGGGGCGACGTGGACGGACGACCCGGGCGCGCGCTGCCCGTCACCGGCGGGCGGCCCGGCCAGGACGTCCAGTCGGACCTTCACCCACCCCGGCTCGCGCCGGTCGAAGGCCTCGAACGCCTCGATGGCCGAGGCGAGCGGCTGGTGCTGGGTGATGATCGCCGAGGGGTGCACGGCGCCGGCGCGCACCAGCTCGAGCAGCTCCGGGATGTAGCGGCGGTGGTTGCAGTTCCCGGCCCGGACGACGAGGTTCTTGTTCATCATCTCGCCGATCGGGAAGCGCTCCGCCGACGGCGGATAGACCCCGATGATCGCCAGGGTCCCGGCCTTGGCCAGCGCCTGGACCGCCCAACGGAGCACCTGCGAGGGGGCGTCGCCCGGGTGCCAGTTGCCGTTGTTCGGGCGGCGCTCGGGGGCGACCCGCTCGACCTCCCCCTCGAACGACCGCGCGTCCTGCCGCGCCGGCCCGCGGCTGGCATGGTTGGCGTCGACGCCGACGGCGTCGATGGCGCAGTCGACGCCGATCCCGCCGGTCAGGCGCACCAGCGCCTCGACGGGATCCTCGCTTTCGTAGTCGATGATCTCGGCGCCCTGCGCGCGCGCCATCGCCAGGCGGCTCGGGACCGTGTCGACGGCGAAGACCCGCCCCGCCAGCTTCAGCTTGGCGCTGGCGATCGCCAGCTGCCCGACCGGACCGCACCCGAACACGGCGACCGTGCGCCCCGGCCGGACCTCGGCGAGGTCGGCGCCGAACCAGGCCGTCGGGAAGATGTCCGACAGCAGGATCGCGTCGTCGTCGCTCACCTCGTCCGGCACCTTCACCAGCCCGACCTGCGCGTAGGGGACGCGGGCCCGCTCGGCCTGCAGGCCGTCGAAGGGGCCCGACGCCTCCGGGCCGCCGAAGAACGCGGTGCCGGCGCGCTTGCCGTGCGGGTTGGCGGTGTCGCACTGCGCGTAGTAGCCCGCCCGGCAGTACGAACAGACGCCGCAGGCGATGGTCGAGGGGACGATCACCCGATCCCCCACGTTCAGGTTGCGGACCTCGGGACCGAGCGCCTGCACGACCGCGACCGCCTCGTGGCCGATCACCGTGCCCGGCTTCATCCCCGGGAGCGTCCCCCGCACCATGTGCAGGTCCGTCCCGCAGATCGCGCTGGTCCTGATCTGCACGATGGCGTCCGTGGGCTCCCGGATCTCCGGCTCCGGCACCTCCTCGATCCCGATCTCGCCGATCCCGCGGAACACCACTGCCTTCATCGGGTCCTCCTGGCCCCGACTATGGTCATGCGCGGACGGGCGCCCATCAGGACAAGCCCTGAATGGACGTGACCATCGTCAACGTGGCGCTCCCCGCGATCCGCCGCGACCTGCGCGCCACCACGGCCGGCCTGCAGTGGGTGATCGACGCCTACACGCTGGTGCTGGCCAGCCTGCTCATGCTCTCGGGCTCCGTCGGCGACCGCTTCGGCCGCCGGCGCGTGTTCCAGATCGGCCTGGTGCTCTTCACCGGCGCCTCCGCGCTCTGCAGCGCGGCCCCGACGCTCGGCGTGCTGGTGGCGTTCCGCATGCTGCAGGCGGTGGGCGCCAGCATGCTGAACCCGGTGGCGATGTCGATCATCACCAACGTGTTCGTCGAGCCCAAGGCCCGGGCGCGCGCGATCGGGACCTGGGGCGCGGTGGTCGGCGTGTCGATGGGCCTGGGGCCGCTCATCGGCGGGGCGCTCACCCAGGGGATCGGCTGGCGCGCGATCTTCTGGGTCAACCTGCCGATCGGCGTGGCGGCGCTGGTCCTGGCCCGGCTGTTCGTGCCCGAATCGAGGGCGCCCCACGCGCGCCGCGCCGATCCGGTCGGCCAGGGGCTGATGCTGGGCGGCCTGGCGGCCCTCACCACCGCGATCATCGAGGGGCCGCGGTTGGGCTGGGGCTCGCCCCTCATCGTCGGGCTGTTCGCGGGCGCGGCGGCGCTCGGGGGCGCGCTCCTCGCCTACGAGCCGCGCCGCGCGGAGCCTCTCGTCGACCTGCGCTTCTTCCGCAGCGTCCCCTTCTCGTGCGCGACGCTGGTCGCGGTGCTGGCCTTCAGCGTGTTCTCGGGCTTCCTGTTCCTGAACGCGCTCTACCTGCAGGAGGTCCGCGGGCTGCCGGCGTTCGTGACCGGCCTCTACACGCTCCCCCTGGCGCTGGCCACCGTCGTCTGCTCGCCGCTCTCGGGGTGGCTCATCGGCCGCAGCGGCGCCCGGGCGCCGCTGGTGCTCGCGGGCCTCGGCGTCGCGGCGAGCGCGCTCCTGCTCGCGGGCCTCGACGCGCGGACGCCGCTCGCCCGCGTGGTGGCGGCCTACGTCGTCTTCGGCGTCGGCTTCGGCCTGGTGAACGCGCCCATCACCAACACCGCGGTCTCGGGCATGCCGCGCGCGCGCGCCGGCCTGGCGGCGGCCATCGCCTCGACCAGCCGCCAGGTGGGCGCCTCGCTGGGCGTGGCCGTCGGTGGGACCATCGCCCAGGCGCGGCACGACGCCGGCGGCGGGCTGGTGGGGGCCATGCACGCCTTCTTCATTTTGGCCGCCGCCGCCGGAGGCTGTATCGTCGCGCTCGGCATGCTGTCGACCAGCACCTGGGGGCGCCAGACCCTGCGCCGCACGGCCGCCCTCATCGAGGAGGGGGACCGCCCCGCGCCGGGAGGGGCGTCGTGACCACCGCCGCCGACCGGATCTGGAACGCGCTGGTGACCGCGGTGATGGAGACCCGGGAGGACTGGCGCCGCCGGGTCACCGAGGCCACCGGCCTCTCCTTCGCCCGCGTGCGGGCGCTCAAGCGCCTCACCGGCAAGCCGCTGGCGTTGAACGAGCTGGCGCGCTCGATGGGGACCGACGCGCCGGCCGCCACGGTGATCGTGAACGCGCTGGTGAAGCGCGGGCTCGCCGTCCGCACGCCCCACCCCACGAACGGGCGCATCAAGCTGGTGTCGCTGACGCCAGCGGGGCGCGCGCTGGTCACCCGCATGAAGGCGGTCACGGAGGCGGCGCCGACCGCCTTCGCCGGCCTGTCCGCGCGCGAGCTCGCCACGCTCGAGCGGGCCGTCGACCGCCTCAAGCTGTAACCGGGCGGCCGTTCGGGCGCAATTCAGCAGTCCACCGGATGGCGTACCGGGAGAGACTCCGCATCTTCTCGGACCGAGGCTACACGTGAAGCAGGGGCGACCGGCGCTCGAACTGTCGCGACGTCTGGTCGAGGTCGCCCTGCTGGACGACGGCCTCGTGCTCTTCGTCGGCCGCGCCTCGATCGTGCTGGAGCGGGCGGAGGCGGAGGCGGTGGTGAGCTTGCTGTCCCGCGCCCTGGCGCGAACCCCGAAGGCCGGCGACCGGCGCGAAGGTGTCCAGCGGCGCAACTGATCGGCAGGCCGCGACGCCGACCTCTGCGGAATGGAACAGCAAGGAGATCCAGGGACACCCAGAGAGCCGAAGCCGTCGCTGCTGAGCCTCGACCCGCAGGGGGACACCCGCTACCTCAGTCGCGGGCGGTTCGTGCTGGCCACCGACCTCGACGGCTTCGTGACCGCCGAGCACCATCAGGGCTTCTGGGCCTACCAGACGCGCGTGCTGCGCCGGCTCCGCTGGCTGGTCAACGGCGGCGCGCCCATCCCCGCGGGCGGCTCGGCGCTCGAGCAGGACACCTGGCTCGGCTACTACCTGGCCCGGCCGAGCAACTGGAAGAAGATCGCGGCGCCCGCCACCACGCCGACCCAGCAGAGCATCGAGCTGCGCCTGCGGCGGGCCGTGCGGCGCGGGCTGGCCGAGGACGCGGAGATCACCAACTGGACCCAGGTCCGGACGCCGGTCCGACTCTCGCTGGAGTACGAGCCCGACTTCGCGGATCCCGCGGAGGCGGGGGCGCGCCGGCGGCAGCGCGGTCGGATGACCCGGGCCTGGTCCCGGCTCGGGCCCGGGCACTATCGCCTGGCGATCGACTACCGCGCCGTCCACCGGTACCACCACCAAGCCGACCGGGGCATCGGGCGGCTGCGGCGCGGCCTGGTCCTCGATCTCCGGCTGCCCCGCGGCGCGGCGGCGCGCCGGCGCGCCGACCGCATCGACATCTCCTTCCCGCTGGCGCCCGGCGCGAAGGCCCGCGTCCGGGCCCGCTGGACGCCGACGGCCGAGCGGCGGCTGCTCCCGCGGGCGAGCGGCGCGCGGCCGGCGCCGACCGGGGCCCGCGCGCTGACGTTGTCGGGGCCGGCGCGGTCGGACCTGGTGGACCTCGTCGAGGCGGCGTTCGAGCGGGCCAAGCGCGATCTGGCGACGCTCCGCCTCGACGACCTGGACGGCGCCGGGGGGGCCTGGACGCTGGCCGGCGGCGTTCCGCTCTTCGTGGCGTTCTTCGGCCGGGACAGCCTGATCGCCGCTTGGCAGTCGCTCCCGCTGGGGCCCGAGCTGGCGCGCGGCACGCTCGCCGTGCACGCCGCCCGCCAGGCGACGGCGCGCGACGACTGGCGGGACGAGCAGCCGGGCCGGCTCATCCACGAGGTCCACACCAACCCGCTCTCGGTGCTGGGCTTCGATCCGCACGGCCGGTACTACGGCGACATCACGGCGCCGATGCTCTTCCCCATCGTCCTCGACGAGCTGTGGCGCTGGACGGGCGACGAAGCGGCGGTCCGGCCGTACCTCGACGCCGCGGTCCGCGCGCTCCGCTGGGCCGACCAGTGCGCCGACATCGACGGCGACGGCTTCTACGAGTTCCAGACCCGCTCCGTCCAGGGGGCCAAGAACCAGATCTGGAAGGACTCCGACGACGCCATCGTCTATCCGGACGGCACCCAGGTCGCCGACCCCATCGCCAGCTGCGAGACGCAGGGGTACGCCTACGCCGCCAAGAGGGCGCTGGCCGACCTGCTCGAGGGGCTCGGCGACCGCGCGCGGGCGCGCCGCCTGGCCGCGGCCGCCGCCGACCTCAAACGGCGCTTCAACGACGTCTTCTGGCTGCCGCGCGCCGGGACCTTCGCCATGGGCCTCGACAAGGACAAGCGCCCGATCGCCACCATCGCCTCCGATCCCGGGCACTGCCTCGGCACCGGCATC
>DASZVW010000070.1:0-3892 GCA_035546895.1 Polyangia bacterium | reverse complement strand
GCACGATCCGGAACCCGGCCGGCACCGGCGGCGGCGCCCAGCCCTCGCCCCCGCGCGGCGCCAGCACCAGCGCCGACCAGGCGCCGCCCAGCGACTGGAGCTCCAGCGTGCGGCCGCGCGCCCCGCGGAGCGACAGCCAGGGGACGGGATCGCCCGGCTCGAGCGGCGGCTCGGGCGCCACGGCGGCGGCGCGGGGCGCCTCGTCGGTGGGCGGGGGCGCCGCCTCGGGCCAGCTCTTGTAGGCCCCGATCTCGGGGATGAAGCCGCAGAAGCGGCCCCGATCGTCGATCTCGCGCGCGCCGAAGTCGACGCCCGCGAACCGCTCGTAGTCGGCCAGCGTGCGCGCGCGCCCCAGCCCGAACCGGTCGGCGCCGTCGCCGTCGGGCCGCTCGCGCCCGACCAGCCGATCGAACCGGAGGCGCGCCCGATCGTTGCGCTCGCCCCAGTCGCGGTGATCCTCCCAGTGCAGCCCCGCCGGGTAGGGCGTGGGTCCACGGTCCTCGGGGCCCGGCCGGTAATAATGATAGACGAGGTGGCGGCCGGGGCTGAAGAGGTCCCACCCGTGCGTGTAGAGCCGCAGGCCGTAGGCCGGCTCCTCCTGCGAGAAGTAGAGCGCCGGATCGTAGGGGACCTCCTCCAGCACCTCGGACGGCGAGAAGACGAACCCCGCCGCCACGAAGGCCGCGGGCAGCGGGCCGGGCGGCGCCCGATCGAGGTACTCGCCGCGCAGCCGCAGGCAGCCGTCGGGGGCGAAGCAGTCGGCCCGCCGCACCGTCGGCAGCGCCGCCTCGAACAGCTGCGCCGGCGGCGTGTAGGGGGCGGGCGTCGACGACAGGACGGGCCGCTCCGACGGACAAGCCTCCAGCTCCTCGAGCGCCAACCGGTCCCAGTCGCGCACGAAGCGGCTGTGGCTGTCGACCTGCAGCGTGTACTCCTCGCCGCGCCACAGCTTCTCGGTCTCGTGCCGCGCCCAGCAGACGCCGCCGCTGTCGCCCACCAGGACCCGCGTGAAGCGGACGTGGTCGGCGTAGCTGGCGATCGGGAACGTCGGCGGGTCGACCGCCGGGAGGTATTGCCAGCAGACGCCGACGAACACCCGCTCCGGGTGGGCCGCCTTGGCGAACAGATCGCGCACCGTCCACTGGCACTCGCGGTCCCGGTAGGCCGCCACCCGTACGAAGATGCGTTCCACGTCGCCGCCCCGCCTGCATGCTAGCACCACCGGCCGTCCGCCACGCTACAATCACCGCCGTGCGGCTGGTGCAGATAGGGTGGCGGCGACCGGACCAACGTCAGGTGAGGCGCCTTTTCTGCGGGCGTCCCTTCGAGCACCTGGAGGTGATGCCGGACGGCTCCGCCTACGTCTGCTGCCCGTCGTGGCTCCCGACCTCGATCGGGAACGTGCACCGCAGCGGGGCGGAGGCGCTCTGGAACGGGACGGTCGCCCGCCAGATCCGGGAGTCGATCCTCGACAACAGCTTCCGGTACTGCACCGCCTGCCCGTTCCTCAAGACGAGGACCGCGTTCGTCCACCCCGTCGACGAGCGGCTTCCGCCGGCCGAGCGGGCGCTGCTGGAGGGCGCCGTCACCGTCATGGGCCGGATCGGGACCCTCAACCTGGCCTACGATCGCACCTGCAACCTCTCCTGCCCGAGCTGCCGGAAGGAACTCTACGTCGCCAAGGGGGAGGAGTACCAGCGGCTGGCGGCGCTCCAGGCGCGGGTGCTGGAGCGCGATCTGCTGGCGCGCCTCTCCTGCCTCTACGTGACCGGCAGCGGCGACCCCTTCGCCAGCCGGCTGTTCCGCGAGCTCGTGCGGGGGATCGATCCCGCCCGCTACCCGAGGCTCTCGATCCGCCTGCACACCAACGCGCTCCTCTGGACGCCCGAGGCCTGGGAGGCGCTCGGGCCGGCGCGCGCGCTGGTCCGCGAGGTGGAGGTCTCGATCGACGCCGCCAGCGCGCAGACCTACGCCGTCAACCGCCGCGGCGGCGATTGGGAGACGCTGCTCGCCAACCTGGGGTTCGTGGCCTGGCTGCGGCGCGAGCGCGCCATCGGCGGGCTGCAGATCTCGTTCGTGGTCCAGGCCAACAACTGGCGCCAGATGCCGGCCTTCGTCGAGCTCGGACGCCGGAACGACGTCGACCTGGTGTTCTTCTCCAAGCTGCGCAACTGGGGGACCTTCAGCGACCAGGAGTACCGCGCGCGCGCCGTCCACCTGCCGGAGCACCCGGAGCACGCGCGGTTCCGCGCCGGCCTGGACCACCCCGCGCTGGCGCGCCCCAACGTGCTGCTCGGCGAGCTGCGCGAGCGGACCGATTAGCGCCCGCCAGCCGGTCCGCGGCTCACGGCGACTCGGCGGCGCCGATGTCGGGCGCGCCGGTGATGGCGTCGCCCCAGAAATCGAGGCCGCCGTTGCCGGAGATGACCACGCCGGCGTTGATGGCGGGCGAGCCGGCCGAGAGCTTGTAGCCGCCGAGCGAGCCGAACGCCGGCCCCGCGGCGCCGCCGCTGGTGCCCGTCCCGGGCGCGACCAGCTTGGGATCGGCCTTCACCGCCGCGGTGTCGCCCGCCGGGATCTGGATCGCCGAGCCGGCGTAGAGGTTGTTCTGGTAGACGATGGTGCTGCTGGTGGTCAGCACGCCGTTGCCGCTGGCGGCGAAGAAGATGTTGTTGCGCAGCGTGTACGACGCCGACAGCGAGGTGCCGTAGCCGTAGGCGACGCCGGAGTTGGTCTTGTTGTTGTAGACCGTGTTGTTGTAGACGGCGCTCGAGGCGGCCGGATCGGAGTGCAGGTAGATCTGATAGCGGCTGTTGTTCTGCAGGATGTTGTAGCGGATCACCGAGTCGCCGAACCCGAGCTGGCAGATGAGGATCCCGTCGCCGTTCTCGTGCAGGTAGTTGTCCTGGATGATCGTCTTGGTCGTCCCCCGGTCGGTGTCGATGCCGTTCGAGTCGGCGCCGCCCGCCTTCACCTTGGTGCCGAAGGCCTCGTTCTTCTGGATGGTCACGCTGTCGGTGTAGTCGAGCTCGATGGCGCTGGTCCCGGCGCCGTCGCTGACGTTCTCTTCGATGAGCCCGTTCTGCACGTCGGTCATGTAGATGGCGTTGCAGCCGAGGCTGGCGTTGAGCTGCGAGACGTAGTTCCCGCGGATGGTCACGTTGGTGTGCGGGGTCCAGCTCGAGCTGGTCGCCGAGCTGCGCGTCCCCCAGTGCACCGTGCCGTCGAGCTGCTTGAGCACGATGCCGCCGAACGAGCAGTCGGCGACGGTGTTGGACTCCACGAGGACGTCGTTGAACTTGGTCTTCACGTTGGCGCTCCCCGCCAGCACGTTGAAGACGATCCCGCCCGTGTGCTTGGAGCCGTCCCAGCCGGTCTGGAAGGTGACGCCGGGGGCGTTGTCCGCCGTGTCGCCGCCGATCCAGTTCACCACGCCGGTGACGTCGTGGACGTAGCAGTTGCGGACGTAGAGGTGGTTGAGCGTGCCGCCGTCCTGCCCGTTGATGGAGATTCCGCGCAGGTCGCCGGGGCTGCTCTTCGTGTTGGTCACCTCGAGGTCGTTGATCTCCCAGTACTGCTGGTTCATCAGGTAGACCGTGTCGGTCACGCCGGCCCCCGCGGCGACGATCGGCCTCGGGCCCGCGCCGTACTGATCGATCACGATCGGCGCCGCCGCGGTGCCGGAGCCCCTGGGCGCGAGCTGGCCGGTCCAGCTCCCGCCGGCCTTGAGGCAGATCGCGTCGCCCGGCTGGAAGGTCGTGGCGTTGATCTTGTCCAGCGTCTTCCAGGCGGTCGCCGGCGTGGTCCCGTCGCCGGCGTCGTTCCCCGCCGTCGCGTCGAGGTAGTGGGCGCCGGCCGCCCCCGCCGCGCAGGCGTTGCCCGCCGCGCCCCC
>DASZVW010000069.1:0-3495 GCA_035546895.1 Polyangia bacterium | reverse complement strand
AGGCTAGGCGCGCCTCCGCCTCGTCGATCTCCGGGAAGCGGGCCGACCCGTTCGGGTCGTGCGAGATCGTGAACGCCACCGGGCTGCGGTAGTGGACGCCGATCAGGTGCAGGCGCAGCGCCTCGAGATCGTACGTCTCGGCGACCTTGCGGATGGTCACGAAGTTGCCGAGCGACTTCGACATCTTCTCGCCGCCGAAGTTCACCATCCCCGAGTGGATCCAGTGGCGGGCGAACTGGCCGTCGCCGAAGGCCCCCTCGGACTGGGCGATCTCGTTCTCGTGGTGCGGGAAGATGAGGTCGGCGCCGCCGCCGTGGATGTCGAACGGCTCGCCCAGGTAGCGGTGGGCCATCGCCGAGCACTCGATGTGCCAGCCGGGGCGCCCGTTCCCCCAGGGGCTGGGCCAGAACGGCTCGCCCGGCTTGGCCCCCTTCCAGAGCGCGAAGTCGAGCGGGCTCCGCTTCTGCTCGCCGACCTCGATGCGCGCGCCCGAGCGGAGGTCGTCGACGTTCTGCTTGGAGAGCTGGCCGTAGCGCGCGAACCCCGGCACCGCGTAGTAGACGTCGCCGCCGGCCGCGTAGGCGAGGCCGCGCGCCTCCAGCTTGCCGATGATCTCGACCACCTCGGCGATGTGCTCGGTGGCGTTCGGCTCGTGATCGGCCCGCAGGACGCCGAGCGCGCGCAGGTCCTCGTTCATCTTCTCGGTGAACTCGCGCGCCACCTCGGCGGCGGCCCGCCTCTCGGCCTCCGCCCGGCGGATGATCTTGTCGTCGACGTCGGTGACGTTGCGGACGTAGGTGACGGCGAAGCCCGAGGCGCGGAGGTGGCGGGCGATCACGTCGAAGGCCACCATCATCCGCGCGTGCCCGACGTGGCAGAGGTCGTAGACGGTGATGCCGCAGGAGTACATCCCGACCCGCCCCGGGTGGAGCGGCTCGAAGGGGATCTTCTTCCCCGCGCGGGTGTCGTGGATCCGGAGCGCCATCTACGGGGCCACGGGCGGGCGGAGCTCGCGGGCGAGGCCGATCAGGTTGACCACCCCGAACATCACCAGGATGAGGGCGATGAGCACGGTCGGCAGGTGCTCGCGCGGCACGTCCCCCTCGACCAGCAGGTAGGCGTCGCCGGGGATGACCACCGGGGCCATGGTGTGGACGGCGGCGATGGTCTGCGGATCGAGCCGGCGCGGCGCCCCCTGCCCCGGGCGGACCACCAGGCCGCCGCGCCCGTCGTCGGGGAGCGAGATGTCCTCCAGCTTCACCTCGATGGTCTGCCGCGCGTCGCGGATCTCCACGTCGTGGCCGAGGTTGCCGATGGTGTCGAGCGCCGACTGCTCGGCGACGACCGGGAACTTCACCACGAAGGTCCAGCGCTGCGGCGGCTCGGGGGTGGTCGACAGCGGCCCCGACTCGGGCGCCGACGCCGCCGGCCGGGCCTTGATCGCCCCCAGCGCCTTGACCACCTGGCCGCCGCGCGAGGCGAGCGCGGCGCGGGCGTCGTCCTCGGTGGCGAAGCGGTCGCGCGGCAGCCCGATCTTCACCTCGTCGGGCTGGGTGACGTCGACGGCCACCGTCTCGCGCTCGTCGAGCGACACGGTGTCGCCGCTGGTGTCGACCACCGCCAGCGGCGCGCCCGGGCGGCGCCCGCCGAGCGCGCGGGCCAGCCCCTCGGGGGTGAAGAAGTGGGTGGCGGCGACGTGGGTCGAGAAGTAGCCGCGGATCGAGGCGGCGAAGGTCAGGTCGTCGACGCGGATGAGCCGCCCCTCGAACACGTCCGACTCGGCCCGCGCGGCCGGCAGCGGGCTCTCGCGCCGGTGGAGGAAAAGCCGGTCGCCGGTGCCGAGCACGCGGAAGAGCTGGCTGAAGACCCACGACCCCTTGGTGTCGATCTGCAGCGCGCTCTCCCGATCGGGCAGGCCGCTCACCCGCACGTAGCGGTTCTCGAGCCCGCTCGGGGCCCGGCCGCCGCCGAACACCTCGCTGGCGCGCCCGAGCTCGAGCGGCGCCCCGGCCGAGAGCGCGTAGCGGAGATCGCGCCTCACGTGAAAGACGAGGAAGAACGCCAGCGCCGCGCCGGCGATCGCGACGATCGGGTGGCGGCCGCGCGGGCGCGGGATGTGCGCGAACTCGTCGACGACGCCTGCCGCGTCGCCGGCGGCTCGGTCGGGTGGAGCCGTATCGGTCATGGGTCGCGGCGTCGGGGCGAAGCCTAGCACAAAAGGGCGCGCGACTTGCCCTCCCGCGGCGTTTCCGCTATGTGCGGGGGGTGCTGCGACGTCGACCGCGCCTGCTCGGGCTCCTGCTGCTGGCGGGGGCGCTGCTCGGCGGCTGCCGGCACAAGTCGAAGACGCCCGAGGAGGCGTTCCAGCGCTTCGCGGCCGCGGTGACCGCCCGCGACGGCCTGGCCCTGTTCGACGCCCTCGATCAGAAGACGCGCTGGGACCTGATGACCATCCAGAAGTACCACCGCGAGGCCTACGACATCGTGCTCAGCAACTACCCGGAGGGGCCGGTGCGCGACCGGGAGAAGGCCCGGTTCGAGCGGGCCGCCACGGCGGCCTCGGCGCGCGAGCTGTTCCGCAGCGACGCCGCCCCCGCGCTCTTGCCGGCGCTGGTGGCGCTGGCGCAGGGGATCCCGCGCGTCGAGCCGGGGCCGGCCGACGGGCAGGCGACCGCGGTGCTGGAGAACGGGCAGCGGGTGCCGTTCGCGCGCGGCCAGGACGGCGGCTGGGGCTACGCCGGGCTGGCCAAGAAGACGGAGGACGACACCAACCGCGCGTACCACGACCTCGAGGTGGTGCGCGCCAGCGCCGCCGACTACGAGCGGGCGGCCGCACGCGCCGCCAAATGACCCGCAAGCCGCCGCCCGAACCGCCGGGGATCGAGCAGCTCTCGCTCTTGGCCCGGGCTTCCGCGGCGGCGCCGGCGGCCCCGCCCGTCGCCCCCTCGATGGCCGCCGTCCCGGCCGCGCCGGCGCTCCCCGAGCCGGCCCCGGCCGCGCCGCGCATCTACACCGTCACCGAGATCCTGCGGGCGGCGCGGCTGACGCTGGAGAGCCGGTTCGCCGAGGTGCGCGTCGAGGGGGAGATCTCGGGGCTCAAGCGCTCGGGCCCCGGCCACCTCTACTTCGCGCTCAAGGACGACGAGGCCTCGCTCGACTGCGTCCTCTTCTCGCGCGAGGCGGGGCGGCTCAAGTTCACGATGGAAGAAGGGATGGCGGTCCGCTGCCGCGGCCGGCTGACGCTGTACGAGGCGCGGGGGCGCTTCCAGATGTCGGTGGCCGACGTCGAGCCGACCGGGGCCGGCGCGCTGGCGCTGGCCTTCGAGCAGCTCAAGGCGCGCCTCGGCGCCGCCGGGCTGTTCGATCCGGCGCACAAGCGGCCGCTGCCGTTTCTCCCCCGGCGCCTGGGGGTGGTCACCTCGCCGCAGGGGGCGGTGGTCCGCGACATCATCCGCGTCGCCCACCGCCGCTTCCCGGTCCCCATCCTGGTCTCGC
>DASZVW010000068.1:0-3222 GCA_035546895.1 Polyangia bacterium | reverse complement strand
TCGTCGCGATCGGACCAGACAGCCACGGCGGCATCCGCACCTTCGTCCTCGACGCCACCTCCGGCGTCCCGACCGAGGCGGCCGGCTCGCCCCTCCTCACCGACCAGGTGCGGGGCGGCGGCCTGGCGCTCCATCCGAGCGGCAAGTTCCTGTACGTGGGGTCGTTCAACCTGCGCGGGTTCCTGGTCGACGAGGAGACCGGCGCCCTCACGGCGCTGCCCGGCTTCCCCCTGCCCGGCGGCAACTCCGACTCGACCGCCCTCGACGTGGCCGTCGCCCCGTCGGGCCGCTACCTCTACGCGACGGACTTCGCGGGCAGCCTCTATGGGTACGCCATCGACGCCGCCACCGGGGCGCTGACCGCCGTCCCCGGCTCGCCCTTCGACGGCCGGCCCGACCCCTATTCGGTGGCCGTCGATCCGGGCGGCCGCTTCGTCTACCTCGGCAACGACGACGCCAACCTGGTGTCGGCGTTCTCGCTCGATCCGGCGACCGGCGCGCTGGCCCCCACCGCCGGCTCGCCGTTCACCGTGAACGGCCTGCAGCCGGAGCTCGCCCTGGCGCCCGCCCGATGAAGCGCGGGTGAGCCGTCTCGGGCCGCCCAGGGCTCCTTCCCCCATGGGACGCGCTCCCGCCGCCACCTCCCCGGCCTTGCCCGCCGTCCTCGTCGTGGAAGACCACGCCATGGTCCGCGAGGCGCTCGCCAAGCTGCTGGCGGGCAGCGGCCGGTTCCGGGTGGCCGGCTGCGCGGGCACGGTCGAGGAGGCGCTGGTCCTCGTCCGGCGGTCCCCGCCCGACGTGGTGATGGCCGACCTGTCGCTCGGCAACGGGAACGCCCTCGACCTCCTGCGCGCCCTCGCACGCGCGGGGCGCCGGATCCCCACGCTGGTGATGGCCGAGTTCCCCGGCGACTTCTCCGCCGAGGAGGCGCTGGGCGCCGGCGCCGCGGGCCACATCTTCAAGGAGCGGCCGACCGGCGAGATCCTCCGCGCACTCGAGGAGGTGGCGGCCGGGCGGCGCTACCTCGGTACCGCCGTCAGCGGCCGCCGCGCGGGTGCTCGCCGAGGCGCTGCATGAACCACCAGTGGTGGCCCTCGGGATCGATCGCGCAGTAGCTGCGGTCGACCCAGTACCCTTCGCCGTGGTCGGTGGTCTTGGGCTCGGCGTCGATCACCGCGCCGGCGGCGCGGGCGCGCGCGCAGTGGGCGTCGACGTCGTCGACGTAGAGGCAGCAGGCCTGCGTGTTGGCGCCGCCGAGATCGAGCGGGCTCTTCCGCCAGGCGCGCCCCCGATCGACGTCGCCCAGGGTGACGAGCGCGCCGCCCAGCACCAGCTCGGCGTGCTGGACGCGCCCCCCCTCGCCCTTCACCTCGAGCTGGACCTCGAACCCGAACGCCCGGCGCAGGAAGTCGATCTCCTCGGCCGCCCGGCGGCAGGCGATGCTGACCGACAGCCGCGGCCAGCCCCGGGGCGGATCCTTTTCGGCGATTCCCATGGCCGTTGCTTTATCCACCGGTTCGCCGGCCGCAAGCAACCGCGAGCGCTTTCTTCCCGCGAGGCAGGCCTTAGTTTCCAGCTCAGGAGAGCCGACGATGCCGAGCCGCGGATACGGCGCGCTGGACGCCGGGCGACGGCTGATCCGTGAGCCCGACGTGGCCGACCCGGGGCAATACCGGCGGCGGGTGGCCGAGCTGGCGGCGATCTACGTGGCGCTCTTCTGCCTGTCGACGGCCGGCATCGCCCTGCTGGTCGTCCGCGGGCGGCTGTTCGTCACGCTGTCGCAGCGCTCGAACGTCGAGACGCTGACCATCGCCTTCCTGCTGCTCTTCTTCGGGTACATCGCGCTCCTCTCGGCGCGGGGCGCCTGGGGCGGCCTGCGGATCGGCGCCTACCGGCTGGCGGCGCGGCTGGCCCGCGATCCGGCGCGCGTCGAGCGGCGGAAGATCGCGGCGCTGGGGCGGTCCCACAAGCGCCAGGCGGTGGCGATCAACTTCCTGATCGAGCGCGCCGACCACCCCGGCGAGCCGTTCGAGCTGCGGGTCGCCGACGAGGCCGGCTGCGTCGGGAGCATCCACGTCGACGGCGCGCGCCTCGAGCACCGCTCCGGCCATCGCGAGGGCTCGAACGAGCTGCTCGCCTACTTCGTTCGCCAGGTGAGCCGCGTGCTCGGCACCGATCCCGAGGAGCTGGAGGTGGTCCACTGGAAGTCGGTGGACGACGAGGGCTGGTTTCAGTACCTGGCCGGCGTGGAGTCGATGCGGCTCCTCGGGCGCCGCCTGGGCGGCGAGCCGCTGTGGCCGCGCTTGACGCTGTCGCCTCGGCACTGCGAGGAGCTGGAGCGGCGGATGGGCGCCGTCTGCCGCGCGGTGCGCGAGGAGGCCTTCCTTCCCCAGCTGGAGTTCGAGGGCGAGCACAAGATCCCGATCATCCCCGAGCCGCTCGGCATCATCAGCCTCGGCCGGCGGGAGCGCCGGGTCGACCCGCTCTCCTCGATGGGGCTGGCGCTGGCCATCGTCGCCGTCGTGGTGGCCCTCATCGTCTGGTTCATCGTGAGGCCGCCGTGGGTCCCCGGGCGCTGACGGCGGCGGCCCTGATCGCGGCCGCGCTCGGGTGCTCGGGCCCGCGCGCGACCGCCGGCGACACCCGGGTGCGCCCGTCGTCGCGGAGCGGCTTCTACCGGGTGGAGACGCGGGTGAGCAACGCCGGCGGCAGCGGCGAGATCGAGCTGACCATCCGGCTGCGGAACAAGGAGACCGGCCGGATCGTCACCCACCAGGAACCGCTCGACCTCCAGCCGCGCGACCGCGCCGACGTGGCGGTGGAGATCCCGGCGCCCCCCGGCGACTACGCGGCGGAGGTCAGCGTCGAGTACCCGCCGCGGTGAGGGCGGCACGGGGATCGTCCGAGGAGTCAAGTCGATTCAGCTCGGCCGGAGAGGGAGGGTGCCGCTCGGGCGCCAAGCTTGCTAGCCTCGAGGTCTCGGTGGCCTTCGCCGCTTGGGGAAGCCGCGTGAGCCTGTTCGACCCCGAAGAGACGCGCTCGAACGCACCGAGGCACGACGCCCGGTGCGAGGTCTGCAGCGACGCGCTGCCGGCGACGCGCTACGTGCACGTCGAAGGCCGGGCCATCCACCTCGCCTGCTCGGAGGCGTGCCTGCGCGGCCTGCGGCGCGCGTTCCGGCGCGCGCGCTGGTCGGCGCGCCGGCGGGCCGCGCGGCGGGTG
>DASZVW010000067.1:0-1639 GCA_035546895.1 Polyangia bacterium | reverse complement strand
GCGCCCCGGCCTACCGGATCGTGGCGGCCACCCGCAACGGCGTCACCGGCGGCTTCGCGCCCCCGGCCGAGGTGGCCGGCCTCGCCAGCGGCGCCGGCGACGTCAGCCCCTGGCTGGCGGCGGGCGGGGCGCAGATCTATTTCGGCTCCGCGCGCGCCGGGGGCCTGGGCGGCGACGATCTCTACGTGGCCGATCTGACGGCGGCCGGCGCCGGCGACGCCGCCGATCTGACGGCCGTGAACAGCGCCGCCGACGACGCCTCGCCGGTGCTGAGCCGCGACGGGCTCACGCTCTACTTCGCCTCCAAGCGCGCCGATCCGGCGGCGCGCGGCAACGACGACATCTGGATCGCGCGCCGGCCGGCCGCCAGCGCCGCGTTCGGCCCGCCCGCCGCCGTCGCCGAGCTGAACAGCGCCGCCGCCGACGGCCCGCGCTGGCTGTCGCCCGACGGCTGCACGCTCTACTTCACCAGCGATCGCAGCGGCGGGCAGGGGGGCTACGACCTCTACACCGCCACGCGCGGCCGCTGAACGCGCGCCGCCCGACGTCCCGGAAGCCGCCGCGAACCGGCGCGGGGCGCGGCCCGAAATCCGGGCGGGCGCACCGCCTCGATGTCTCACAGGCGCCGGAGCAGCTCGTGCCAGGCTTCGGTGTACTGGAAATCGAAGCTCGGCGGGGCGAGGCTTCCGGTCACGGCCAGGTCTTGGTCGATGCGCTGGAGCAAGGCCAGCGCGTCGCAGCGCTTCTGATCCACGCGGTTCGCGGGCTCTTGCAACCATCGCGCGAGCGCCCGCAGCTCCGGGAGGCCGCCGCGCCGGGCCTCGAAGAGGTCGAGCATCGCCGCGAAGCTTCGCTGCGCGAAAAAGATCGATTTCGCCGCCTCGATCAGCGCGCCGGACGTCGCCGGCGACACGACCCCGCTCTCGACGGCGCGCGCCATCGTGGCGCGGATGTTCACCATCGCGTCGGAGCGCGGAAGGTAGCCGCGCTCGGCCGTGTCGTGGACGACGGCCACCTCGTCGTCGTCCTCCAGCTCGCCGCCGCGGAACCACTCGAACACCTGGCCGACGCCGATCATTCCAAAGTCGGCGAGCTCGGCGGCGCGGAGCGCCCCCATGCTCGCGGCACCGTAGACCAGGCTCCCCTGCGAGATGGCCCACAGGATCTCCTTGTGCCAGATCGCGAGGCGCTGATGGAAGTACCCGTCGATGACGGCGATGGCAGCGGGCCGGCCGCGCGCGGCTCGGGCGACGTCGCCGCAGGCCGCCGGTCCCAGGAAGGTCGCCCGCGGCAACGCCGACTGCCGTTCGGCGGCGGTGAGCGTGGGGCCCACGAAGACGACGACGTTCAGGACCCCACCTCCGCGCTCATCCGCCGCGCCCTCGCCCCCGGGTTGTAACCGCGGACCTCGCTCGACGCCTCGAGCCCCGGCACGATCGTGCGCACGACGAAGATCGGAAAATCCGGGCGCGACAGGTCGACCGCCACCACCGGCCCCACCCCCCGCGCCTCCACCAGACGGCACGCCCACGAGACCTGGTCGTGCAGCGAGGTCGAGGCGAGCCCGGTCCGATCGGCGAAGCGCAGCGGGGGCCGGCGCGGCGCGGCCATTTGCGCTCGATGGGCCTCGTGCTTGGCG
>DASZVW010000066.1:0-5087 GCA_035546895.1 Polyangia bacterium | reverse complement strand
AGCTGGCACGGCTCTTCCGCGCCGGCGAGCTCACATCGATCCGCGTGCCCACCGAGGCCGAAGAAGCGCTCCGCGACCTCGTGCGGTGCCGCGAAGACGTCCGTGAGGACGTGCTGCGTGAGCGGCATCGCTTGCTCAAGTCGAGGGTTGGTGAAGACCCACGTCGCGCCGCGCGGGAGCTCGGCGATCGCCGCCAACGCGCGATCGCTGAGGATGGTCGAGCGAGCCTCGCGGGTCTTGGTCTCCGCGGCGTGGAGGTGGATCAGGCCCCCTTGCTCGTCGACCTGTGACCAGCGGAGCTTGACGATCTCGGTGCGCCGCATGCCCGAGTCGATGGCAAGCAGCACGAACGCCCGGAGCCATCCGCGGCAGACGTCGACGACGCGGGCGAGCAGGTCCTCGCCGACCACGACGGGTCGGATGTTGTGCTCAGGCTCGTACTCGATCGACGCCAGGGGGTTCGCGTTGATGAGGCCGCGCGATGCCGCGAAGCCGAGGATCCGCGCGAGAACCTCGACCTCCCGGTTCAGCGTCGTTGTCGTCGGAGGCGTCTTGCGGATGGTGATCGTCGACCGTCGGTGGTAGCGGTACGCGTCGACGTCCTCGAAGGTCAGCCCCGCCGCCTGCCTGCCCTGCCCGAAGAACCCGAGCAGATGGGCGATACGCCCGCGCTCGGTATCGAGCGCCCGCAGGCGGTGAGCGTTCGCGCTCTGGTAGACCTGCCACGCACGCTCGAGGGTCAGCCCGGCCGACATCACGCCGCCCTCCGGTTCGCGATCGTCGCCGGCGCGGTCAACGCTCGCATGGCGCGGTCGCGGAGATCGCTCAGGTAGCCGACTGGCCGTCGAAACAGCTCGGCGGTGCGCTCGACGGATCGGCCCTCGGTCCAGCTCACCACGCCGGTGTACTCGCCGAACATGTGATAGATGGCGTGGATGTCGCGGGACCTCGAAAATCCCTTCGACCCCACGTAGGCCCGGCAGAACGCGCGGAGCGCGGCCTCCTCGCGAACGCGCTGATCGTCCAAGGCCACCAGCGCGGCCATCTCGCGCCGCGCCTCTCGGCGCTTCGTCAGGTCGCTCCCACTGTCCAGGAACCGCCGGGTGGCCTCCACGAGCTCGCTCATGACGCGACTCTTCCTGAGACAATCGCACTTGGTGGTCTCTGCGCAGCCAGCGCAGGCGATCGGCTTGGGGTTCTTCCGGCGGGAGCGGACGGCGTGGGTTCGGTTGGTCGTTTTCGGGCGCTGAGCGTGTACGGTGTTCATGACTCGCCTCCTCTGGTGGTGGGTCCGTGGCCCCGGACGTTCCAGCGTCGCGGGGCCGTTTTGTAAACGTACCGTGCCTCTTATGTAGCCACACTCCGTCTACATCATCAACCGAATTGCGCTTGCGCCATCGGGGCGGGGTACCGTCTCCGAAGCCCGATGACGCCTCCGAAGAAGAAGACCGAGCGCAAAGAGAACTTGGTGCGCGTGCGCGTGACCGACGAGCAGAAGGCTGCTTTCGAGGCAGCGGCCGCCCGCAGTGGGATGGACCTTTCCACGTTCGCGCGCGTCTGCATGCTCGAGAAGACGCGGACGATCGGTATCAAGATCTGAGGGGCCGATCATCCGGCTTGCGACGCCGGAGCCGGGTCCGGCCCGGCGATGTCGCTGAGCGGGATCAGCCAGGACCGCCAGCCGCCGCGCCCGCGCAGCGCGCCCGGAAAGCGACCCCGAGCGAGATCGAGCAGCACGCGATCTTCGGAGACGCCCAGCGTCCGCGCTGCCGCCCGCGGGGACAGCAACGCCGGCGCGGGCTTCAACGGTGTCGCGCGCTTGATCGGCCGAGCGGTCGCACCGACGGCTCGACGGGGCGGCCGGCGTGGGCGACGTCGGCGCGGCGGTCGCAGCGTCCCGACCATCACGGCGAACAAGGAACGCGAGCCGTCGTACCCCTCTCGCCGGGCACGCCGCAGGATCGCCGCCATTGTGACATCGGGATCCGCTGCGAGCATCGCCTCGGCGAGGCTGCGGAACGGAGCAACCTTCGTGCAGCGCGGTGGGCGCAGTGACGCGATGAACGCCTTCAGCGTCCCAAGCGAACCCTTGTAGCCGGCTTCCCTGGCCCGCTCGAGGATGGTGACTCCCGAGGCCATCGGGTTGGCCGCGAGCATCGACTCGACCAGCCCACGGAACGGGGCAGCGATGAGGGCCACGGGCCGCCGCCGCGGTGGCGCCGGAAGCGTCTCGGGGTCGCACTGCCGGGATAGCTCCTCCCAGAGGTCCCTCTTGATCGAGCGGAAGAGCGAGAGGACCGCCCCCTTGTTCTTCTTCGGCCACTTCGAGGGGTCCGGGTCGTCGCTCCACAACATCCGCCACACGTCCATGTACGTGAGGCCGGTTCTGAATTCGCTGTACTTGATGCTCGATCGTCACCGACGGTGGTCCCCTCTCGAACTTCCGCGCCTCGGTCGCGGGTTTCCTCCGGCCCGCGTGGCCGGCGTGGCCCTTACAGGAACTGATCTCCGGCATCGAGTCGCGTCTGCAGCCTGACCCTCCCGACCTTCAACACCATCGATTCGCCCTGGCCAGCAGTCGCACGAAAGAAAGGCGAGAGTACCTTCCCCGTCATGTCGATCGGGTGATTGGCAATCAACGCCCCGTTCACCAGATGCAGCACCTTCGGCGTGAAGTCGTTCGTCGCGTTGTCGCCGATGATGACAACCCTGTATCGCAGCGGCGTGTCGGCCGCGATCGCGATTCCCGTGTCCGAGTTCGAGCTCATGCTTCCGTTCTTCGTAACCACCCGCCAGGTGGTATCTCCGTTCCCGACCTTCAGCCACGCGCCGTAGACGCTCGGCGGGTCCTGGGAAGTATTCGCCCCAGGAACCAACGTGCCGTCGCCAAAGCCGACTGCGAACCCCGTCCCGCTCTCTTTCACTCCTGACCCGCCATTGCTTGCCAGGCAGATCCTGGTCTCCATCACCAGCACGGTTTTCGTCGCTTTTGCGTAGGGCTTACGGCTTTCGATCACCGCGAGATCGAAGCGTGGAGTCACGCCGAACGCATACAGCGCCAGCAACGGACCCCAGGGATTTGTTGTCAGATCGTTGGTGTACGCCCCTGGAGCCTGGACGTATGCTGCAGGCAGGGGGCTGGTGGCCGTCGAGATGACCCGATAATTCCACGGGCCGAAGAAGTTTCCGGTACCCGTGTTGATCTGCACGACGTCGGCGCCCATCCAGTTCTCGAACCAGTCGTCGTAGCAGCCGGCGGGCAGACCGTCGGGCGCGACGCCGAACACCCGTTGACCGTTTTCGTTCAGCCACGACCAGATCTCGGATGCGTACTGCGCGATCGCGGCCCGGCGAGATTTCAATCGGAGCTCCCAATTCCCGAGGTCGCTCTGCGGCTGCGTGCCCGTCGTGGCGGTCCCCACCAGCTTGTAGACGTTGCCGTCGCTGGCCTGGACGTACGCGCCCGTCTGGTAGGCGCTCTCCGTCGGGTCCCAATCCGCCACGCCGCGCGTGACCAGGTAGCGGATGCCATTCATCGCGTACCAGAACAGCCAGTTGAAGTACCCGAGCGGCGGCGCGACCGGGATGCCGCCCGGCGCGGGAAACCCGCTATCCATGTACGACGGGACGTCGAAGAAGTCGCTCGGCCCCGGTGCAACAGCGTTGCCGAAAGCGTTGGTGACTGGTGGTCTGGTCGGTACGTATTGGCCTGCCATGATGATTCTCCTCGGGTTCCTCCGGCCTCAATCGCCGGCGGTCAAAGCTTCACGTTGTCCTGTCCGTTCCGAATGAGGGCGCGTTGCACCTCGCGCCCGGCTTCCTTTGGGTCGGTGCTCTTGATGTGAATGTCGATTTGCTGGTGGTTCGTAGGGCCCGGCGTTCATGAGCACGCGGAGGGCGTCGGCCTCGGTCACGCCGGCTCGTCGGGCAACGAACCGGAGGGACGCGACCGAGACCGGGTGTGATTCTGCGTTGCAGATCATTAGGTTCCCTCGACGTGCTCCGGCCAGATCAGCCGGGGAAACCCGAGTACCGGAGGTGCTCGGGAATGAGATCGGGCTCGAATGTGCCCGGTGCCTTGCCACGGTCCGGGGCGAGGATGTGCTTCGCCAGCGTCTGCAACGTCGGATCGCTCGGCCTTTCCGCGATGGCGTTGTACAGCGCGGCCGCGGTCGGACTGAGCTGGCGCCACCGCCGCTCGCGATCGTCGAGCTGGCGTTGGCGTTCGGCACCGAGCCGCTGCTCTTCAGCAACCCGCGCCCGTTCGGCTCGCGCATCCGCCTGGCGCGTAAGGTCCCTTCCCACGGCCTCCAAGGCGCCTCTCGTCTCCGACCTCGTGTCGGCTGCCTGCCCCGCAGCTCTGACCTGGTCGAACTCTTCGCGGGTCAGCGGGCGATCCGCTTCCCTCGCCTCGATCGCGACCTGCAGGATCCGCTCGGCGGTGCCGGGCTTCATCGCGACACCTCCTTGCGGGCCGCCCGCCGTTCGGTCTTGAACGCTTCGAACTTCTCCCGCACCTCGGGAATGGTGAGGTTGACGTTGGCGTGTCCCCAGCCCGGGTTGTGGACCTCTCCGAATTCACGGAGGAGGTCCTCCTCTGCGGCGATGAACGCCCGGCTTCGATCGCTGCTCTGCCGACCGACGGCATGCTCGAGGGCGTGCAGCAGATCGAGGTCGAAGGCACGGAGAACGCCGGGGGCGAGCTCCGCCGTGGTCTCGAAGGCGCGGCGAATCTCCGCGATCTCTTCGTCGGTCGGCGGACGATCCGCTTCGAGGATCGCGCGGTGCTTGGTCACCAGCTCGATGGCGTTCACTGCGCACCTCGCTCGCCAGGGAGCCGCCCGCCGGCCATTTGCCGCTGCCTGAGGATCACATCCGAGTCGGTCAGGTCGACTACTGCTTCGCTGTCGGCGGCGGCGGTGGTGGCGTTGCCAGTCGGGGCGGAGTCGATGGACGCCTTGCCGCCGCTCATCTGGCGCTCGCGCAGGACCGCGTCGGAGTCGGTGTAGTCGAGGACGGCGGTGCGGTTGTCTTCCGCCGGCTCACTGTCTGCGATCCGACAACCGGGCCCACCGCGAGCCGAATCC
>DASZVW010000065.1:0-4816 GCA_035546895.1 Polyangia bacterium | reverse complement strand
AGACTGCGCGGCCCTGATGCCGGCCTACGCGGTCAACAGCATGCTCGACCTCATCGGGGGGACGCCGCTGGTGCGGCTGCGCCACCTCACCGACGCCAGCATGGCCGACGTGTTCTGCAAGTGCGAGCAGTTCAACCCCGGCGGCTCGCTCAAGGATCGGGTGGCGCTCTCCATGATCGAGGCGGCCGAGCGGGAGGGGAAGATCGAGCCCGGCGCGTCGGTGATCATCGAGCCGACCAGCGGCAACACCGGCGTCGGGCTGGCGCTGGTCTCGGCGGCCAAGCGCTACCGGCTGATCCTGACCATGCCGGACAACATGTCGCTCGAGCGGCGCGCGCTGCTCAAGGCCTACGGCGCCGAGCTGCACCTGACGCCGGCGGCGGCGGTGATGCGCGGCGCGGTCGAGCGGGCGCAGGAGCTGGCGCGCGAGCACCCGGGCGCCTTCATGCCGCAGCAGTTCAACAACCCGGCCAACGTCGCCGCCCACTACCGGACCACCGGCCCCGAGATCGTCGCCCAGCTCGGCAACCGCAGCCCGGACGCCTTCGTGCACGGCGTCGGCACCGGCGGCACCATCACCGGCGTGGGGCGCCTGCTGCGCGAGCTGCGCCCCGACGTCCGCATCGTGGCGGTCGAGCCGGAGAAGAGCGCGGTGCTCTCCGGCGGCCCGCCCGGCGAGCACCGGATCGACGGCATCGGCGCCGGGTTCGTGCCGGCCATCCTCGATCGCGCGGTCCTCTCCGAGGTGCGGCAGATCTCCGAGGCCGACGCCCAGCGCACCAAGCTGGCGCTGGCCCGGCGCGAGGGGCTGCTGGTCGGCATCTCGGCGGGGGCCTCGGTCAAGATCGCGCTCGACGTGGCGCGCGAGCTCGGCCCCGGCAAGACGGTGGTCACCATCCTCTGCGACACCGGCGAGCGGTACTTCTCGTCGGACGCGTATTTCGAATGAGCGCCGCGCGATGAGCTCCGCGCGAACGACCGCCGGCGGCGCGCTGATCCTGGGCGCGGGCGGCCTCGGCTGCCCGGCGGCGCTGGCGCTGGCGGCGGCGGGCGTCACCCGGATCGGCGTCGTGGACGACGACCGCGTCGACCCCACCAACCTCCACCGCCAGGTGCTGTTCGCCGACGCCGACGTCGGCGCGCCCAAGGTCGAGGCCTTCGCGCGCGCCCTCGCCCGCCGCTTCCCCGCGGTCGAGGTGACGGCCCACGCCGTCCGCTTCGAGGCCGGCAACGCCCTGGCGCTGGTCGCCGCCCACGACGTGATCGTCGACGGGACCGACAACTTCGCGGCCAAGTTCCTGGCCAACGACGCCGCCGTCCTCTGCGGCAAGCCGCTGGTCCACGGCGCCGCGGTCGGGCTGGGCGGCCAGCTCCTGACCGTCCCCGCGCGCGGCCGCCCCTGCTACCGCTGCCTGTTCGAGGAGCCGCCCCCGGCGGGCGTCGGCCCCTCCTGCGCCGAGGCGGGGGTGCTGGGCCCGGTGCCCGGCGTCATCGGCGCCCTGCTGGGGGCCGAGGCGGCCCGCCTCCTCAAAGGCGAAAGTCCCGCTTTCGTCGGGCGTTTGGTCCAGTATGATTCCCGTTCCATGTCGGTCCGGACCGTCCGGTACAACCCCAACCCCCTGTGCGCCGTCTGCGGCCCGGCGGCGCGCATCCGCGCGCTGTCGCCCGCCGACTACCCGCGCGTCGATTGCGTAACACCATGAGCACCGCCCCCGCCGTGAACCAGCAGAGCTACGTCCAGGGACTCTCCTGCCGCGAGTGCGGCACCGTCTACGACAAGGCGCCCGTCCACGTCTGCGAGAACTGCTTCGGCCCGCTGGAGGTCGCCTACGACTACGCCCGCATCGGCAAGGTCCTGACCCGCGCCGCCATCGAGGCGCGCCCCAAGTCGATGTGGCGCTACGCCGAGCTCTTGCCGCTCGACGGCCCGCCGGCGGTCGGCCAGGCGAGCGGGATGACGCCGCTCCTGCGCGCGGACCGTTTGGCCAAGCGGCTCGGCCTCAAAGAGGTGTGGGTCAAGAACGACGCGGTCAGCTTCCCCACCCTGTCGTTCAAGGACCGCGTCGTCTCGGTCGCGGTGTCGAAGGCGATCGAGTTCGGCATCGGCACCATCGCCTGCGCCTCGACCGGCAACCTGGCCAACGCCACCGCCGCCCAGGCGGCCGCCGCCGGGCTGCCGGCGGTCATCCTGGTCCCCTACGACCTCGAGGCGGCCAAGATCCTGGGGACCAGCATCTACGGCGCGCGCGTGGTGGGGGTCAAAGGGACCTACGACGACGTCAACCGGCTCTGCTCGGAGATCGCCGGCAAGTACGGCTGGGGGTTCGTCAACGTCAACCTGCGGCCGTTCTACGCCGAGGGGTCCAAGAGCTACGCCTACGAGATCGCCGAGCAGCTCGGCTGGCGGCTCCCCGCGCACGTCGTCGTCCCCCTGGCCGGCGGCTCGCTGGTGACCAAGGTCGGCAAGGCGTTCGGCGAGCTCGAGAAGCTGGGGCTGGTGCCGGCGCCCGCGCGCAAGACCCGCATCCACGGCGCCCAGGCCGAGGGGTGCGCGCCGATCATCGACATGGTGCTGGAGAACCGCGACTTCGTGAAGCCGGTCAAGAAGCCGACCGGGATCGCCAAGTCGCTGGCCATCGGCAACCCGGCCGACGGCTTCTACGCCCGCCAGACCATCATCGGCTCGGGCGGCTGGGCGGCCAAGCCGAACGACGAGGAGATCGTGGCCGCCATGCGCCTGCTGGCCGAGACCGAGGGGATCTTCACCGAGACCGCCGGCGGCGTCACGCTGGGCGCGGCGCTCAAGCTGATCGCCGGCGGCCAGATCGGCAAGGACGACGGCCCGCTGGTCGTCTGCATCACCGGCAACGGCATGAAGACGCAGGACCCGCTGGTCGGCAAGCTGCCCGAGCCGGCGCTGATCGGCCCCCGGTTGAACGACTTCGACGAGCTGCAAGCGACCTGGACCTAAAGGAGACGACAGACATGGCCACCATCCGCATACCGACGCCGCTTCGCAAGCTGACGCAGGGGAAGGAAGAGGTCACCGCGACCGGCAACACCATCGGCGCGCTGATCGCCAGCCTGGAGACGCAGTACCCGGGGATCAAGGAACGGATCTGCGACGACAGCGGTCAGGTCCGCCGCTTCGTCAACATCTTCGCCAACGACGAGGACATCCGCTTCCTCAAGAACCTCGACACGGCCGTCAAGGACACCGACGAGATCTCGATCGTCCCCGCCATCGCGGGCGGATGATCGCGGGGTGATGAACCTCGAGCAAGCTCGGCGCTTCTCGCGGCAGATCGCGCTCCCGGAGGTCGGGCCCGAGGGGCAGGCGCGGATCTGCGCCGCGCGCGTGCTGGTGGTGGGCGCCGGCGCGGCCGCGGAGACGGCGGCGACCTACCTGCGCGCGGCGGGCGTGGGCGCCGTGACCGCGCGCGAGGCGGCGCCCGCCGACGGCGGGGCCTGGCTGGCCGCGCTGGCCGGCGTCGACCTGGCGGTGCGCTTCGGCTTCGACGACGACGCCATGCTGGGCGCGGCCAAGCGGCTCGGGCTGCCGGTGGTGGTGGCGCGCGCGACGCCCGCCCAGGTCGACCTCCTCTCCTTCCCCCGGCGCGCGCCGGCGCCCGACGCCTCGCTGGAGGTCCCCCCGCAAGCGGCCGCGGCGTCCGCCCCGGGCGCCGCCGAGGTGGTGGCCGGCACGCTGGCCGCCGCCGAGGCGCTGGTCCGGCTGGCCGGCGCCGACGGCGATATCGGCCGCACGCGGCACCTGCGCCTGCCGCTCGACGGCGGCGCGCCGGTGGCCCAGGAGATCGGCGCGTGAGCCAGCCGCTCGATCCGATCCGCCGCGCCCGCCTGCGCGTCGCCGAGCGGGTGACCGATCTCATCGGCGACACGCCGATCGTGCGGCTGCGTTCGTTCGAGCGCGCCGCGCCCGGCGTCGAGCTGTGGGCCAAGTGCGAGTTCCTGAACCCGGGCGGCTCGGTCAAGGACCGCGCCGCCTACCAGATGATCCGCGACGCCATCCGCACCGGCGCGCTCGAGCCCGGGCAGACGATCATAGACTCGACCAGCGGCAACACCGGCGTCGCCTACGCACTCATCGGCGGCGCGCTCGGGTATCCGGTCACGCTGGTGATGCCCGGCAACGTGTCGTGGGCGCGGCGCAAGATCACCCAGGCGTTCGGCACCACGCTGGTCTTCTCCGATCCGATGGAGGGGTCCGACGGCGCCATCCGCCTCTGCCGCAAGATGGTCGAGGAGAATCCGGGGCGCTACTTCTACCCCGACCAGTACTCGAACCAGTCGAACCCGCTCGGCCACTACAACACCACCGGGCGCGAGATCTGGGAGCAGACCGAGGGGCGGGTGACCCACTTCGTGACCGGCATCGGCACCACCGGCACGGTGATGGGGACCGGGCGGCGCCTCAAGGAGTACCGGCGCGACATCGAAGTCTGGGCGGTCGAGCCGGACGACGCGCTCCACGGGCTCGAGGGGCTCAAGCACATGGAGAGCTCGATCGTCCCCGCCATCTACCAGCCCGGCGAGCTCGACGGCGTCATCCCCATGCCGACCGACGAGGCCTGGGAGGTCTCCGATCGGCTGGCCCGCGAGGAGGGGCTGCTGGTCGGGCACTCCTCGGGCGCCTCGCTGGCCGGCGGCCTGCGGATCGCCAAGCGCCTCGTCGCCGCCGGCAAGCCGGGCGTGGTGGTGACGCTCTTCCCCGACCGCGCCGAGCGCTACTTCGAGGCGCCGGTGCTCCCCAAGGCCAAGCCCGAGACCAAGCCCGAGAGGCCCGCGCCGTGAGCGA
>DASZVW010000064.1:0-9533 GCA_035546895.1 Polyangia bacterium | reverse complement strand
GGGCGCGCCGCGCCAGCCGCCGGCGCCCGGCGACCGCCGCCAGGCCTCGTTGTGCGCGGGCGCGGCCCGCCAGGCGTTGGGCGCCACCGACGGCCGGGCGCGCCAGGCCCCGACCGGCGCGCGGCCGCGGTACCCGTACCCGAACACGCGAACGCCGCCCGGGCCCCGCCAGTACGGGCGGTAGAAGACCGGCCGCCCGTCGACGAACAGGAAGCGCGGCCCGATGAAGAGGTAGGCCGCGTCGGCCGGCGCCCAGTAGCCGGGGTCCCAGGTCCACTCATAGCCTGTCCAGTCCCAGTAGCCGTTGATCCAGGCGTAGCCGTAGCCCGGGGCGGGCGGCTGGTACTCCGGGATCGGATCCGGCGGCGGCGTCGTCGGGTAGGCGGTGTCGTCGGTGGCGGCGGCGGGGGCCGGTCCGGGCGCGTACGCCGGGGGCGGCGGCTCAGGTCCCATGTAGCACCCCGACCCCGCCAGGCCGATGCCCAGCGAAAGACTGCATACCAACCAAAGGCCTCGATTCATTGGATCTTCTCCTGTGGGGACGGTGGCCTACAGCGTTCACCTAAGCCACGATCCTCCACTAAGCAAGGCCGGGGCCGGCCCAAGCGGCCCGAACGGCGCGGCCCGGATATTCTTGACCCGGCACGGTGTGGCGTCTAAACAACGCGAGACCATGGAGATCGTTTTCTCCGGGATTCAGCCCTCGGGTGAGCTGCACCTCGGCAACTACCTCGGCGCCATCCGCACCTGGGTCGCGCTTCAGGGTCAGTACCGCTGCTTTTACTGCGTGGTCGACTACCACGCGATAACGCAGACGTACGATCCGGCCGAGATGGCCCCCCGCGCGCGGGCGATGGCCATCGAGCTGCTCGCCTGCGGCATCGACCCCGAGAAGTCGACGCTGTTCGTCCAGTCGCAGGTCCCCGAGCACACCGAGCTGGCCTGGGTGCTGTCGGCGGTGGCGCCGCACGGCGAGCTCGAGCGGATGACGCAGTTCAAGGACAAGTCCGAGCACCAGCCGCACAACATCAACGTGGGGATCTTCGCCTACCCGGTGCTCCAGGCGGCCGACATCCTGCTCTACGGCGCCACCCGCGTGCCGGTCGGCGAGGACCAGCGCCAGCACCTCGAGCTGGCGCGCGAGATCGTCCGCCGCTTCAACGCCCGCTTCGGCGAGACCTTCGCCGAGCCGCAGCCGCTGTTCTCGACCACGCCCAAGATCCTGGGCCTCGACGGGCAGGCCAAGATGTCGAAGAGCCTGGGCAACACCATCGCGCTGGCCGAGCCCGAGGCGGCGGTCTGGGACAAGCTGCGGGTGGCGGCCACCGATCCGGCGCGCGTCAAGCGGAGCGATCCGGGGACGCCCGAGAAGTGCAACATCTACACCCTGCACAAGTTCTTCTCGGACGCCGAGCGGCAGGCGCTGGTTCACACCGGCTGCAGCACGGCCGGGATCGGCTGCATCGACTGCAAGAAGATGCTGTTCGAGGGGGTGAAGGCCGACCTCGCCCAGATCCGCGCCCGGGCGGACGCGCTGCGGGCCGATCCGGCGCGCGTCGACGCCATCCTGGCCCGCGGCGCCGCCGAGGCGCGCAAGGTGGCCGGCGCCACCATGGCGCGGGTGCGCGAGCGGCTCGGCCTCTACACCCCCCGCGCATGAGGCGCCTCCTCGTCGCGGTGGCGCTCCTGGCGGCGGCGCTGGCGCCGCTCGGCTGCACCGGGCGCGACGACGGCTCCAGCCCCGAGGCGGCGGTGCGGTCGCTCATCGCGGCGGCGCGGGCCGGCGATCGGGGCGCGGTCTACGAGCGGCTGGGGCCGCGCACGCGCGCCCACCTCGAGGCGCTGCTGCTGGCCACGCACCGGAACGGCGGCGCGCGCCTGCTCACCCCCGCCGACCTGGTGGCCGTCGGCTGGCTGCCGCCCGCCTGGGAGCCGGCCGGCACGCGCCTGGTCCGGCGCGAGGGGAACGACGCCGACGTGGAGGTCTACTCGGCGACCGGCGACCGCCAGTCGGTGCACACGGTGCGCGAGGGGCGGAGCTGGAAGGTGGAGCTACCGATCCGATGACGGGCCGGCCGATGACGGGCCGGCCGATGACGGGCCGCCCGATGACGGGCCGGCCGCCGCCGATCCGTCCGGTGACGGCGGGGCCGGCGCCGGGCGTACCTGCGTCTGGTCCCCTTCGCCGAGATCGGCCTCCGACAGCTCGATGACCGCCTCGTCGAGGTGGAGGTCGGCCATCTTGATCCCCGGATCGGTGTCGGCGAAGGCGTCGCGCACCGGGCCGCGCCGCTCGCCCACCCGGCGCTCGCGCGGGAAGAGCCGCTGATCGACCTTGCCGGCGCGGCGGTCGTCGTCGCGCCGATCGCGGCGGAGCGCGTGGCGCAGCTCCTCGACGGTGGGCGGGACCTCCGGCAGCCGCATCACCTGGGCGGCGCAGCCGTGGCAGAACGGCACGCTGCGGCCGTGCAGCTCGACCAGCTTGAGCTGCGCGCGGCGCTTTTCGCCGCAGACCACGCAGGCGGCGCCGCGCCCGACGGGGCGCGACTCGGCCCAGCGCGTGTAGCACCCCCAGCAGCGCCCCCGGCGCAGCTCGGTGACCGCCGCCCCGCAGACGCCGCAAGGCAGCGTCGCGCGTTCGACCTCAACGCTCATGCGTCCAGTAGAACGCCGGACGCCGGGAGGCGCAAAAAATTCGATCGGGGCCGGCCCGGCGCCAGGGACCGTTGGACCGAGCGGTCGCGCCGCCGATCGGTTAGGATCGGCACCCCCATGACGCCGCCCCCCGCCGCCGAGGCGCCCATCTTCCTGATCGGGTTCATGGGGTCGGGCAAGACGACCGTGGGGGGGCTCCTGGCCCGGCGGCTCGGCTGGGGGTTCGCCGACCTGGACGACCTGGTGGTCCGCGCGGCCGGCGCCAGCGTCCCCGAGATCTTCGCGCGCGAGGGGGAGGCCGGGTTCCGCCGGCGGGAGACCGAGGCAGTGCGGGCGGCGGCCGCCGGGCGGCGCGCGGTGGTCGCCACCGGCGGCGGGGCCGCCTGCCGGGAGGAGAACCTGGCGCTCATGCTGGCCTCGGGGCGGGTGGTGGCGCTGGGGGTCTCGCCGGCCGAGGCGGTGCGCCGGACCGGCAGCCGCTCGGGGCGCCCGCTGCTCGACGGGAGCGCCGATCCGCTGGGCGCGGCGACGGCGCTGCTGGCCCAGCGGCAGGCGTTCTACGCGCGGGCCCACCTGCGGGTGGAGACCGACGGCCGGACGCCCGCCGAGGCAGCCCAGGCGATCGTGAGGGGGCTGGGGCTCTCGCCGGCCGCCGCCCGGGAGAGCGCGTGAACATCACCGTCCCCGTCGAGCTGGGCCCGCGCCGCTACGAGGTCCAGATCGGCAGCTTCGCCCCGGCGGAGATCGCCGACCTCTTGGCCGGGGCCTTCGCCCCCTCGACCACGGGGGTCGCGCTGCTGGTCGACGGGGGGCTGGGCGGCGACGCCCGCACCGCCGCGCTGGCGGCGGCGCTGGCGGCCAGGCTCCCCAACGTCCACCGGCTCGACCTGCGCGCCGGCGAGGCCTGCAAGTCGCTGGCGGAGATCGAGCGGACCTGCGAGTGGCTGGCCGGCCACGGCTACGACCGCCGGGGCGCGGTGGTGGGCCTCGGCGGCGGGGCCACCACCGACCACGCCGGGTTCGCGGCCGCCGTCTACCTGCGCGGGATCGCCTTCGCCACCCTGCCGACCACGCTGCTGGCGATGGTCGACGCCTCGGTGGGGGGCAAGACCGGCGTCGACCTCGGCGCGGGGAAGAACCTGGTGGGGGCCTTCCACCAGCCGCGGGCGGTGGTCGCCGAGCTGGGGTTCCTCGACACGCTGCCGGTGCGCGAGCGGGCGGCCGGGCTCGCCGAGGTGGTCAAGTGCGGGTTCATCGCCGATCCGCAGATCCTCGAGCTCTGCGAGACGAACGCACCCGAGCTGCCGCCCGCGGTGGTGCGCGAGCTCATCGCCCGCGCGGTGCGGGTGAAGGCCGAGGTGGTCGCCGAGGACGAGACCGAGTCGGGCCGGCGCGCCATCCTCAACTTCGGCCACACCGTCGGCCACGCGCTGGAGGCGGCCTCGGGCTACGGCCTGCTGCACGGGGAGGCGGTGGCGCTGGGGATGGTGGCGGCGCTGGAGCTGGGGGCCGGCCTGGGGGTGACGCCGCGGGCGCTGGCCCAGCGGGCGGTGGCGCTGCTGGCGCGGCTGGCGCTGCCGGTCGACCTGGCGCGCCGCCTCGGCCCCGACGTCTGGTCGCGCATCACCGTCGACAAGAAGCGGCGGGGGAGCACGATTCGATTCGTGCTTTGCCCGAAACCGGGCGAGACCCTGCTGCGCGACTTGACACCGAAGGAGATCGCGGCGGGGCTCGGCGCCCCGGAAGCTTGACCCCCGAATCCCGAGCGAGTACAAGCCCAAGGCGACCATGGCGAGCCCATTCCGCGACAGCATCGAGAAGCTGCTGGACAAGATCGAAGGCGGGGTCTCCTGCGTGCTCATGGGGTTCGACGGCATCACCGTCGACAGCTGCGCCAAACCGGCGGCGGCCGGCGCCCCCGACATCCAGACGCTGTCGATGGAGTTCGCCCACCTCATCGCGCAGGCGCGGCGGACGCTGGAGTCGGTCGACGCCGGGGCGCTGGAGGAGTTCACCCTCCGCACCGACAAGCTGACGCTGGTGGTGCGGATCCTGACCCCGGAGTACTTCCTGGCCTGCGCGGTGCTGCCGTCGGGGAGCCTGGGGCGCGCCCGCTACCTGATGCGCCTGACCGCGCCCGGCCTGCGCGCGGATCTGTAAAGGACCGATTTTTTCATGCCCAAAAAAGAGACCCAGGGGAAGGACAAGGCGCCGGCCCGGACGTTGAAAGTGGTCGGCGGTTCCAAGAACGGTCCCAAGAACGGTTTGGGGAACGGCGGCGGCAGGGACGACGGGAGCGGCGTTGACTTCGAGTCGGTGCGCGCGCTGGCGCGGATCGCGACGGAGTTCGACCTCGAGGAGATCGAGGTGAGCGGCGCCGGCCACCTGCGCGTGCGCCGCGCCGTCGCCGGCGGGAGCGCGCCCGCGGCCGCGCCGTCCGGCCCCATCACCCGCCCCATCGCGCTGACGCCCCCGGTGGAGGCCAAGCCGGCCGAGGGGGCGGGGACCTTCGTCAGCTCCCCGTTCGTGGGGACCTTCTACCGCGCCCCCTCGCCGGAGGCCCCCTCGTTCGTCGAGGTAGGGCAGACCGTCCGCAAGGGGCAGGTGGTCTGCATCGTCGAGGCGATGAAGCTGATGAACGAGATCGAGGCCGAGGCCGACGGCAAGGTCGAGGAGATCCTGGTCAAGAACGGCGAGCACGTCGAGTACGGCCAGCACCTCATTCGCGTCTCGAAGTCCTAAGCCTCGTGTTCAAAAAGGTCCTCATAGCCAACCGCGGCGAGATCGCGCTGCGGGTCATCCGGGCGTGCCGCGAGATGGGGCTCCGGTCGGTGGCCATCCACTCCACCGCCGACGCCGACGCGCTCCACGTCCGCTTCGCCGACGAGAAGGTCTGCATCGGCCCGCCCCCCGCGCGGTCGAGCTATCTCTCGATCCCGGCCATCATCAGCGCCGCCGAGGTCTCGCGCGCCGACGCGGTCCACCCCGGCTACGGCTTCCTGGCCGAGAACGCCCACTTCGCCGAGGTGGTGCAGAAGTGCGGCCTGCACTGGATCGGCCCCCAGCCCGAGGTCATGCGCCTGATGGGCGACAAGGTGTCGGCGCGCGCCGCCATGCAGGCGGCCGGGGTGCCGATCCTGCCGGGGACCGGCGTCATCGAGACCGACGCCGAAGCCGAGGAGGCGGTCGAGCGGATCGGCTTCCCGGTCATCATCAAGGCCTCCGCCGGCGGCGGCGGGCGGGGGATGAAGGTGGTGGAGAACAAGGCGCGGCTCTCGGCGCAGCTGGCCGCCGCGCGCAGCGAGGCGCAGGCCGGGTTCGGCAACCCCAACGTCTACCTGGAGCGCTACGTGGGCCGCCCGCGCCACGTCGAGGTGCAGGTGCTCTCCGACGGCAAGCGGGCGGTGGCGCTCGGCGAGCGCGAGTGCTCGATCCAGCGCCGCCACCAGAAGCTGGTCGAGGAGGCGCCCAGCGTGGCGCTGGACGACGAGCGGCGCGGCAAGCTGCTGGGGATCGCGCGCAAGGCCACCGAGAGCATCGGCTACCTCACCGTGGGGACGCTGGAGTTCCTGATGGACGAGGAGAAGCGCACCTACTTCATGGAGATGAACACCCGCATCCAGGTCGAGCACACCGTCACCGAGGAGGTGTTCGGCGTCGACCTGGTGCGCGAGCAGATGAAGCTGGCGGCGGGCGACCCGCTCAAGCTGCCGACCGACATCCGCCCGCGCGGCCACGCCATCGAGCTGCGGATCAACGCCGAGGACCCGGTCACCTTCGCCCCCTCGCCGGGGCGGATCACCGCGCTCAACCTGCCGGGTGGGCTGGGCGTCCGGGTCGACACCCACATCTACAACCAGTACCTGGTCCCCCCGTTCTACGACTCGCTGCTGGCCAAGCTGATCGTCCGGGCCGAGAACCGGCCGGCGGCGCTGGCCCGCCTGCGCCGCGCGCTGGCCGAGTTCGTCGTCGAGGGGTGCAAGACCAACCTGGACTTCTACCGGCGGCTCCTGGCCAATCCGGACTACGTGGCCGGTAAGATGGATACCCACCTCGTCGAGCGGATGTAAACTCGACGAGCCGGTGCTGACGAAGAAAGACAAGCATCTCGCCGCAGCACAGAAGTTCCTGGAGCGGGGCCAGGACCACCGCGCGCTGGAGGAGTTCGCCCGCGTCGTCCAGGAGGACCCCGCCGACACCCGCACCTGGCTCCGGATGGCGGAGATCCACGTCCGCCACGGGGCGCTGACCGAGGCGCGCGACATCTACCTGCGCACGGCCGAGATCTACACCGGCCAGGGGTTTCTCCCCAAGGCGATCACCGTCTACAAGAGCGTCCTCAAGCTGACGCCCGGGCTGCCGCAGGTGCGCGTCGCGCTCGGCGAGGCCTACCGGCGGCTGGGGATGGTGGCGGACGCGCTGCAGGAGCTGGAGCTGGCGGTGGCGGAGCTGCAGCAGTCGCCGCGGCCGGCCGACGCGCTGCCGGCGCTGCGCAAGATGGTCGAGCTCCACCCCGAGAACGTCGTCTCCCGCATCCGGCTGGCCGAGGCGGCCTTGCAGGCCGGGCGCACCGACGAGGCGGTGAGCGAGCTCGGCCAGGCCTGCGATCAGCTGCGCCTCGAGGGGCGGGCGGACGAGTTCGTGCGGGTGGCGGAGCGCCTCTTGTTCCACCGCCCCGACGACCACGCGGTGGCGCGCGACCTCGCCGCCGCCTACGTGGCCCGCAAGAACCCGCGGCTGGCGCTGGCCAAGCTGCAACGGGCGCTCAAGGCGGCGCCGCGCGACCCGGCCAACGTGACCTTGCTGGCCGAGGCGATGGCCCAGCTCGATCCCCACCGCGCCATCTCGGTCTGGCGCGAGCTGGCCGAGATCCACGCCGAGGCGCGCCGGGAGGAGGCGCGCGACGCCGCCGTGCGCGCGGCGCTGGCGCTCGATCCCACCGACGGCGAGACGCGCGAGATGGCCGCCCGCTGGGGGGTGTCGTCTGGACGCGGGGACCCCAAGCGGGTCCCCGAACCCTCCCGCGACGGACTCCGCCAGGCAGAGCCTGGCGCCGTCCACGCGCTGGGGGCCGCGGCGGCGCGCGCGCGGCTGCCGCCGCCCAAGGGGCCGGCGGGGACGATCTCCTCGGTCGTGACCAGCGTGCAGGTGCTCGCGCCCGAGCAGGCGCCCGCCGACCGCGCGGGGCCCCAGGCGGGGGCGCTGTCGGGGCTCTCGCGCCCCGGGCTCTCGGGCGTGACGCCGATGGGGGACGTCCCCCGCATCCTCTCCGAGGCGGAGGTGTTCGTGAAGTACGGCCTCGCCGAGCGGGCCGTCGACCACCTGCGCAAGATCTTCGCGCTCGAGCCCGAGCACCGGGAAGCGCGCGAGCGCCTGGCCGCCGTGCTGGCCCAGACGGGGCGCAAGCGCGAGGCGGCCGCCGAGCTGGCCACGCTGGCCGCGCAGCTCCGGGCGGCGGGCGCCGCCGAGGCGCCGAAGGTGGCCGAGCGCGCGCTGGCGCTCGATCCGGCCTGCGCCAAGGCGGCGGAGCTCCTGGGGCGGACCGCCGCCTCGCCGCCCCCCGAGCGGACCCCCGGGACCGACGACCTGGCGATGGAGCTGGAGCAGCTCGACTTCTTCGCCCAGCAGTCGCTGCACGACGAGGCGCGCGCGGTGCTGGTCGACCTCGAGCAGCGCTTCCCGGGGCACCCGCTCCTGGCCGAGCGGCGGCGCGCCTACGCCGTCGAGGGGCCGGGCGCCATCCCGGGCGGCGAGCCGCCGCCCGCGCCCGCCGGGCCGGTGGCCAAGCTCTCCCCCTCGGAGAGCGCCGATCCCACCACCCACGGCGACCTGGGGATCGCCTACAAGCAGATGGGGCTCTTCGACGCCGCGATCGAGGAGTTCAAGCAGCTGGCCGCCGACAAGAGCCGGGCGGTCTTCGCCTACACGATGATCGGCGAGTGCGTGGAGGCCAAGGGGGAGCTCGGCGAGGCGGTCAAGCGCTACAAGGAGGCGCTCAACCTGCCGCAGGCGACCGCCCAGGAGTCGGTCGAGCTCTATTACCTACTGGGGGCGGTGTTCGAGCAGCTCGGCGACGTGCGCGAGGCGCTCTACTTCTTCGAGAACGTCGGCAAGCGCGACCCCGGGTTCCGCGACGTCAAGAAGCGGATCGTGGCGCTCAAGACCCCGAGCGGGGTAAGAAGCTGAGGTGGAGCCGCTGGCCGATCGCGCGCGCGCCTTCTTCCGCGACCTGCAGGACCGCATCACGGGGGCCATCGAGGCCGCCGACGGCGGCGGGCGGTTCCGGGAGGACGCCTGGGCGCGGCCGGGCGGGGGCGGCGGGCGCACCCGCGTCCTCGAGGGCGGCGCGCTGTTCGAGAAGGCGGGGGTGGGGTTCTCCGACGTGCACGGGACGCTGCGCCCCGAGATGGCCCGGGCGCTGCCGGGCGAGGGGCTCGACTTCCGCGCCGCCGGGCTGTCGCTCATCTTCCACCCCAGGAGCCCGCGGGTCCCCACCGTGCACGCCAATGTCCGCCACATCCAGCGCGGCGCGCGGTCGTGGTTCGGCGGCGGGACCGATCTGACCCCCTACTACGTCGTCCCCGAGGACGCGGCAGCGTTCCACCGCGCGCTGCGCGACCGCTGCGCGCGCCACGACGCCGGCTTCTATCCCCGCTTCAAGCGCTGGTGCGACGACTACTTCTTCCTGCCGCACCGGAACGAGCCGCGCGGCGTGGGGGGGATCTTCTTCGACTACCTGGGGGCGGGCGCCGAGGCGACCGCCGGGCAGGCGCCGCCGCCCGAGCCCCGCGCGCCCCGCGAGGACGACGCCGAGGCGATGTTCGCCTTCGTGCGCGACGTCGGCGAGGCGGTCCTGGCCGCCTACCTGCCGATCGTCG
>DASZVW010000063.1:0-4110 GCA_035546895.1 Polyangia bacterium | reverse complement strand
GCGACGCGTCTCCGCCGGAGAGCGAGATCCCGCCGGTCCCCGGGCCGTCGAGCACGAACTTCCCGGCCGCGACCGTGATCTGCTTCTCGAGCTTCACGATCCCGCGCACGTCCCCCGCGAACTGCACGTAGGTGGGATCGGCCGGCGGGGCTCCTTCCAGCGCCGCCCGCAACGAACCGGGGCCCGAATCGTCAAGATTGGTGACCGTCACGAGGTTGGTCGGCGGCGAATCCTGGCTCTGCCCCGGAGGACCATCCGGGGCGCCAGGGTCGGCGCACGCGGACGCCGCAAAGATCAGCGCGACGAGCAGCGCGACGATCACGATGGGGGTCTTGTAGGGGAAGCGCAGGGGCACGACCGCTTATCGGCAGCGAGGTGCGAGGACCCTAGCTACCCGGCGATGGGTTTCGGCAAGATGCGTCGAACCGTATCAATAGTTCGACAGACGAACCAGTTCATCAGTTCGACCGTCTCGTCCGCGAGGCTTCCGAGCAGGTGCCGATCAACCTCCAGGACTTTCGCCACACCGCCGCCACCTGGCGCGATCACGCCGGCGTCTCGCCGAAAGCTCTTCTTGGTCATCATGGGCCACAAAGCGCCGAAGCTGAAGCAGCATCCCGCCGCCGCGCCGATCACCCTGAGCGCTACACGCACGTCCTCGAGGGTGAGCTGGGAGCGGGCCGGTAGGCAGCTTGAGGCCTTCCTGACCGAGCGCGAGGGGGATGATCGAAGGATGGAAAGACGATGAGTGCCGACAGCAACCGCTCCCCCGCCGCCAAGGTGATGGACGAGGCGATCGACCGCGCCCTGAGCGGCGCCGAGACGATCGAGGTGACTGCGGCCGACCTCGCGTCGGCTCTTACGAGCGCGTGACGGCCCCCTGTTTCCTTGCATCTCGATCGGATTTCATTCTCTAGGACATTCCCTAGAGCCCGATCTGCCTCATTCGAGGCGAGTCCCTAGAATCGCCAGAGGCCGCGATTTGCGCTTGAGAATGCGCGATCCGGTCCTTCTGCCCCTGTAGCTCAGTTGGTTAGAGCGGCGGCCTTTTAAGCCGCGCGGCGCGGGTTCGAGTCCCGCCGGGGGCACTGCTGGCCCTTGCGGTTGAACCGCGGGCAAAGAAAAGAGTGGGTCGATCGCGACAGCGCCAGGAGCCCTCGTATCGACCGCATCGAGGAAGGCGAGAGCGGCAGCAGGTCGATCCACGCCATCGGGCGTGGCACGAAAGTAAAGGCTCCTTGACATTCGTCAGAAGTCAAGCTACCTTTACATCGGATGAACAACAGCCTTCGCGACCGCCGGATCGAGGCAGGACTCACTCAGGCGGATCTGGCGGCGGCGCTCGGTGTGTCCCGGCAGACGGTGATCTCGATCGAGAGCGGGCGCTATCTCCCTTCACTGCCTCTGGCGTTCCGGATCGCGAGGCAGTTCGGGCTGACCATCGAGCAGCTTTTCGAACCCACGGAGGAGGACCTCGGATGAGGCGATCGCTACCCCCACGCCTGCGCGCCCCGGTGACCCTGATCGTCGCGGCCGTCATCACCCTTGTCATCGGCGGCGCCTCCCATGGCTGGGGAACCGTGCCCGCGATCCTGCCGATCCCAGTTGCCGTCGGCATCTGGATTTACCTGAACGCCGGCCGTGACACCGACTACGGCGCTGCGCTGCGTCGCGAGCTCGACGAGCGCCAGCGGCTCCAACGGCTCAAGGCGCAGGCCCTGGTCGGCCGGGTCCTCGCCGCCGGTCTCGGCGTCGCCTACCTGATCGCTCTCGCCACCGGGTCGGAGATCTGGCCGTGGGCCGTCGGTGTCGGACTGATGGCCGTCACCTTCATCATCGGCTTCGTCGCCTACGGTGAAGGCGGTTGGGGCGTCAGGCGCAGGTGAGGCGATCTCGTTCTCCTCGACCGCCTGAATCTGGAAGTTCGTAGCCCAACCGGAAGACGACGCATCTCTAGGCCAACTGGTCGATGCGCCCATCGCGCTCTATGCCGCGGACGCCGCCGGCGAGGAGTCATCGTTCCAGGCGCGAGGACTGATGCTGTCGCTGCTGGGCACGGCCGACGCGGGGACATTGCGTGACTGGTTCGCGTGCTTGGCCGACGGCGGGACGGTGGTCGACGACCTGCAGCGGCGGCCATGGGGTGCCTTCGACGGTCAGGTGATCGACCGTTACGGTGTCCACTGGCTGATCGGATTCGAGGCCGACGCCGAGGTCCGCCCCGGTTCCTATACCGGGTAGTCGAACTTGAACAGGCCGCGATCACGGATCGCGGTCACCGGATAGAAGTGGCCGTTCGGCGTCTGCTGGCACGCGAAGGACCAGTGATCGACGGTGCAGGTGCCGAACCCGTCGCCGCGCGGGATGCAGTGCTCGTGGGGCTCGCGCAGGCGTCGCCGCCAGGCGAGGATGAGCCGGTCGGCCGTGCGGCAGGAGACGAACTGGACGCGGGCCCGTACCTGATGGTCGGCTACGTGCATCGGCGGGCAGCGGTGCAGCGGGGCGCGCCGGGCACCCGCCGTCGGCGCGGTCACCGCCATCCCGACCGCGACAGCGATGATCAGGATCGTCAGGGGGCCGGCGGGGCGGCGCATCGACGAAAGCGTACCCGGCTCGGAGGTGGCTCTCGGCGGGATACGCTTGAGATCGTGACCGTGCGAGCCAGTGGCGTTCGGCAGCAGAGCATCTGGGCGAGCGTCGTCAGCGATGACGCTGCGGCGCTCAAGGGATGGCTGCTCGCCCTCGGGTTCTCCGAGGACCTTCTGATCCCGGGCGAGGCCGACGGCGCGATCCACCACTGCCAGCTCGACTGGCCCGAGGGCGGGCGGATCATGCTCTCCAGCACCGGCGAGCGTCCGACCCCCTGCCGGCCGGGGACGAGCTCGCTGCATGTCGTGACGGCCGAGCCCGACGCGGTGATGGCCCGCGCCCGCGCTCTGGACGCATCGATCGTGCACGAGCTTGTCGACCAGACCGACTATCCGTCGCGCGACTTCACGGTGGCCGACCCCGACGGCAACCACTGGACGTTCGCGACCTTCGCGGGCTAGGTGTAGTTCCTAGGCACGTTGTTCATCCGGGTCTCCTTGGAGGCTGGGGTTGTCGAGACACCCAGCACCAAGGAGATGACCCGGATGAAGATTCACGCTAACGCGCCCCTCGGCCCGAAGGGCAGGGCGATCATGGTCAGGCGCGTCCTCGAGGAGGGGATCGCGCTCACGGAGGCGGCCGAGGCCGCCGGAGTGAGCGCGAGGACCGCCGGCAAATGGGTGCGCCGCTACCGCGCCGAGGGCGAGGCGGGCCTCCTCGACCGCAGCTCGGCGCCACGGCGCGTCCACAACGTCACGCCTCCCGACCGGGTCGAGGCGATCGCCGCCCTGCGACGAGTGCGACTGACCGGACCGGAGATCGCCGAGGTCCTGGGGATGGCCACCTCGACCGTCTCCGCGGTGCTGAAGAGGGCCGGGCTCGGCAGGCTCTCGCGTCTGGATCCGCCTGGGCCGGTCCGACGCTACGAGCGCTCCCGCCCCGGCGAGCTGATCCACGTGGACGTGAAGAAACTGGGTCGGATCAGCGCCAAGGGCGCAGGGCACCGGGTGACCGGCAGGCGCAACACCGAAATCGCCCGAGGACCCGATGGTGTGCTGCGCACCGGCTGGGAGCGGGTCCACGTCTGCGTCGACGACGCCACCCGCCTCGCCTACGTCGAGGTCCTGCCCGACGAGAAGGCGACCACGGCGATCGGTTTCCTGCGCCGGGCCCTGGCCTTCTACCGGTCCCACGGGATCACCGTGGAGCGGTTGATGACCGACAACGGCTCCGCCTACCGCTCGACCGCCCACGCCCTGGCCTGCCGGGCGCTCGGCATCCGCCACATCCGCACCCGCCCCTACCGCCCGCAGACCAACGGCAAGGCCGAGCGGTTCATCCGCACGATGCTTCGGGAGTGGGCCTACGCCGCCGTCTACGGCTCCTCACCGGAGAGGGCGGCCGCCCTCTCCGGTTGGCTCGAGCGCTACAACTACCGGCGACGACATGGCGCCCTCGGTCACCGGCCGCCGATAGAGCGGTTGCGGGAGCTGACCGGGAACAACGTGGCCGGCATCTACA
>DASZVW010000062.1:0-2681 GCA_035546895.1 Polyangia bacterium | reverse complement strand
CGAACGCCTCGGCGTCGAGGTCGGGATCGGCCTCCTCGACCACGTGCCCCAGCTCGGCGAGCAGGCGGGCGGCGTCGTCGGCCGCGGCGGCGCAGTCGGGGTGGAGCGGCGCCGTCGTCACCTGCGGGCGTTTGGTGAGCGCGATGCGCAGCCTCCCCGGCGGCGCGCCCACCTCGGCCAGGAACGGGCGCGCGGGCGGCGGCGCCCAGTAGGGCGAGGTCGGCTCGGGGCCGGCGGTGGCGTCGAGCAGCGCGGCGCTGTCGCGCACGCTGCGCGCGAGGCCGTGGGTGACGGCGAACCCGCCCCAGAGCTGCGAGTGGTCGGGGCCGACCGGCGTGCGCCCGCGCGTCGGCTTGAGCCCGAACAAGCCGCAGCAGGAGGCGGGGATGCGGAGCGACCCGCCGCCGTCGTTGCCGTGCGCGAGCGGGACGACGCCGGCCGCCACCGCCGCCGCGGCGCCGCCGCTGGAGCCGCCCGGCGTGCGCGCCGGGTCCCAGGGGTTGTGGGCGGGGCCGAACAGCGCGGGCTCGGTCACCGGGAGCAAGCCCAGCTCGGGCGTGCTGGTGCGGCCGAAGATCACCAGCCCCGCGCGCCGCAGCCGCTCGACGATGGTGGCGTCGCGCGGCGCCTTGTGGTCGGCGAGGTAGCGGCTGCACCCGGTCGCCGCCACACCGGCCATGTCGCAGTAGATGTCCTTGACCAGGAAGGGGACGCCGGCGAACGGCGCCGCCGGATCGGGCGGCGGCGCGGCGGCGATCCGGCGGGCGTCGTCGTAGAGCGGGGTGACGACCGCGCCCAGCCGGGGGTTCACCCGCTCGTTGCGGGCGATCGCCTCCTCGAGCAGCTCGCCGGCGGAGACCTGCCGCCGCCGGACCAGCTCGGCCATCCCCAGCGCGTCGAGCGCGCCGTATTCAGCGATCGCCACGGCCCCTCCCCAATGAAAAAGCGGCCGCCACCGCCGCCACGGCGGCGCCGCAGCGGACCAGCGCGTCCAGCCAGTAGAGCGGCGCCCAGATCAGCCAGAGGTCGAAGAGGTGCGTCACCGCTGCCAGGCCCAGGAACAGCGCCAGCACGGTCGAGCTCCGGCGGGCGAGCGCCGCGCGCCGCCGCGCGATCGCCAGCGCCAGCGCCAGGCAGGCGAGCGCCAGGACCAGGCTGGAGGCCCCCTCGAGGATCAGCAGCTTCGGCGTCCAGAGATACTCGTGCCCGCGGGGCATGAAGATCTCTGTGGAGAACAGCGCGCGGAGCGGCGACACCGCGGCACAGAATGCCGGCTGTCCCACCCCAAGGCAAACGGCCTTCCCGCCGGCAGAGGCGGGAAATGCAAGCTGGACTGCACTTCCTGAGGCGACAGTTAAGTTTTTCCGCGCGGCGCCGTTGATCCCTGTTTCGCAGGGGGGCGTGTCCGCAGCGGTGAATCGGGGTCGTGATGCCCAATGACCTCCAGCTTCAAGGCGCGCGCATGACGACGTCGACCAACGTGACCGGGTCGACGGCCTCCGAGCGCCCGCCGGCGGGGGTGGGGAGGTCGGCGTGGCAGGCCGGCACCCACTTCAGCCGCTACGAGATCGACTCCCAGCTGGCGGCCGGCGGAATGGCCGAGGTGTGGCGCGCCAAGCTCAAGGGGGTGCGCGGGTTCGAGAAGCGGATCGTCATCAAGACGATGCTGCCCAAGCTGGCCGGGCGCCCCGACCTGGTCGAGATGTTCATCAACGAGGCGACGCTCGCCGCGGCGTTCAGCCACCCGAACGTCGCCCAGGTGTTCGACTTCGGCCAGCTCGAGGGGCGCTACTTCATCGCCATGGAGTACGTCCCCGGCGTCACCTTGCGGTTCGCGCACAAGCGGATGCTCGCCCGCGGCGAGCTGCTGCCGGCGGCGGCCACGCTGCACGTGATGATCGACGTCTGCGAGGCGCTGCACGAGGTCCACGAGCTCGCCGACCGCCACGGCCCGCTCGGCCTCGTCCACCGCGACCTCAGCCCTGACAACGTGATCGTCTCGACCAGCGGCGCGGCCAAGCTGATCGACTTCGGCGCCGCGCGCGCCACCGCCCGCACGCCGGTGCCGGCGGTGTTCGTCGGCAAGTACCGGTACGCGGCGCCCGAGCGGATCCGGCGCGCCGCCGAGGACCGGCGCGCCGACATCTACTCGGCGGGCGTCATCCTCTACGAGTGCCTGACCGGCGCGCGGCCGTACGACGGGCGCGACGCCGACATCGTCGAGCGCCTCGAGGCGGCCGAGGTCTACGACCCGCGCGCGCGGGTCCCGTCGCTGCCGGCGCCGCTCGCCGAGGCGGTGATGCGGGCGATGGCGCACGATCCGGCCGAGCGCTTCGCGACCGCGCGCCAGCTCCGGGAGGCGCTCGGCCGCTGCCTCGACGCGCTCGGCCCCTCGAACAAGGAGCACGAGGTGACGGCCTCGCTGGCCGCGCTGCTGGCGCCGGCCGCCGAGTCGGCGCCGGTGCTGGTGGCGCCGCTCGAGCCGGGGGTGCCGGAGGCGATCGAGCTTACCGCCGAGCCGTCGTCGGGCGTCGACCTCGCGCTCTGCGAGGTGGAGATCATCGAGGCCTCGGGGCCGATCGCGCTCGCCACGGGCCCGACGCGGACCGAGGCGCCCGAGCTGCCGGCCCGCGCCCGCGCCGCGGTGCCGCCGCCGCTCCCGCCGCCGCCGGAGGCGCGGG
>DASZVW010000061.1:0-1812 GCA_035546895.1 Polyangia bacterium | reverse complement strand
GAGATCGAACGAGCCCGACGGCAGCGGCACCTCGGTGAGCGAGCCCTGCAGCACCGAGAGCCCGCGGGCGCGCGCCGGCGCCAGCATCCCGCGCGACAGATCGAGCCCCACCGCCTTGCGCGCGACCTGCGCCGCCTCGCGCAGCAGCAGGCCCGTGCCGCAGCCGGCCTCGAACACGTCTCGGCCGGCGCCGAAGCGGCGGACGAGGTCCAGCTCCAGCTCGTCGATGAGGCGGTGATAGCCGTGGTGGCGCTCGGCCTCGTAGCCGGCGGCGAAGCGGTCGTAGTAGGCCTGCGTGGTGGGGGGGGTGAAGGTGGTCATGCGTCCGTCAGTGAAAGGCGGGGGCGGTGCGCTGCTTGCGGGCGACGATCACGAACAGCACGCCCGAGAGCCCGAAGGCCACGATGGCCGCCTGCAGCGCGAAGGAGATCGGGCAGTGGAGCTGATCGGAGATCCGCCCGATGATCGAAGGCGCGGGCGAGTTCCCGAACACGTGGAGCGAGAACATGGCGACCGCCTGCAGCGTGGCGCCGTACTGCGGCGGGCCGAGCTCGTCGATGACGGCGGCCGAGGGGCCGTTGTAGACGGAGAGCAGGAAGGTGGCCCCGGCGGTCAGGAGCAGGAACAGCGGCTTCCAGGAGACGAGCAGCGCCGCCGCGCCGACGGGGACGGCCGCCAGCATGGAGATCCCGATGGTGAGCGCGTGGCCGCCGCGCCGGCGCCGGTTGAGCGCGTCGCCCATGTAGCCGCCCACGATGACGCCGCCCGCCCCGCAGACGAGGCCCACGAAGCCCATGTAGACGCTGCCGAACATCACCGAGAGGTGGCGCTCCTCGATCACCAGCGTGCGGGCCCAGAAGATGAGCGAGCTGGCGCCGAAGGTGGCCATCACGCCGCCGGCCACCGCCAGGATGTAGAGCGGCGAGAGCAGGTAGGCGCGGGCCGGGAGGTTCTGCGGCCGGGCGATCCGGTCGGGCGCCGCCACGAAGGCGGCCGCGATGGTGAGCAGGATCGAGGGGCCGCCGGCGATCCAGAACACGCCGCGCCAGCCGATCTTGGGCGCCAGGATCGTCCCCAGGACCAGCCCGCAGGTCCCCCCCAGCGCCATCCCGATGTTGTAGATGCCGAGGGCGCGGCCGCGCTTCTCGGGCGGCGCGTCCGCGCAGAGGAGCGTGTTGGCCGACGGCCCGTAGGCCCCTTCGCCCACGCCGACCAGGGCGCGGAAGGAGAGCAGCATCCAGAACGACGAGGAGAGCGCCGACCCGATGGTGGCGATCGACCAGACCAGGATGCCGGCGAAGATCACCTTGCGCGGGCCGATCCGATCGGCGATCGGCCCCGAGACCAGCGAGGCGATGGCGAACACGAACAGGTTGGCGGTGGCCAGCCAGCCGAGCTTGAAGTTCGAGAGGTGGAAGGTCCCCTGGATGTGCGGGGTCATCCCGTAGACCACCTGGCGGTCGACGTAGTTGAAGAAGTTGATCAGCGTGAGCAGCGGCAGCGGCGGGATGCCGCGCGCGCGCGCGCCCGGGGTGGGGAGCGGCGCGGTCAGCGGCGCCGAGCTCATCGCAGGCTTTCCAGGCAGGCGACGGCCTCGGGGCGGGACCAGTCGCGCTTGTTGATGAAGTAGTAGCGGACGTGCCCGGCGGCGTCGACCAGGAAGCTCTCGGGGAACTTCTCGGTGCCGAACTTCTTGGGGACCTCGTGCGAGGTGTCGAGCAGGACGCCGATGGCGCTCCCCTTGGGGAAGAACCGCCGGATGGCGCCCCAGTCGTCGTCGACGCTGACCGCCAGCAGGCGCAGGTCGGTGCC
>DASZVW010000060.1:0-6179 GCA_035546895.1 Polyangia bacterium | reverse complement strand
TTCCTGCTCGACAGCCTGGCGCTGCGCCCGGGCGCCCCCGACGCGCCGCCGCTGGTGAGCGCCGACGCCAAGCGCCTGGCCCGCCTGCTCGGCGACGCCGGCTACCCCTCGGCCACCGTCACGCCCGACGTCGACCGGCGCGGCGACGCGGTCACCCTCACCTGGACCATCGCGCTCGGCCCGCGCGAGCGGGTGGGCCCCATCTTCGTGCGCGGCAACTTCACCACCCGGGCGCGCACCATCCTGGAGCAGATCCGCCTGCGGAGCGGCGACTACCTGGGGACCACCGCCGTCGAGCGCAGCCAGCGCGACATCGGCTTCCTGCAGCTCTTCAACAACGCCTCGCCGATCTCCTTCCCCGGCAAGGACGATCCGCCCACCAACGGCGCCGCCCAGAAGGTGGTCCCCATGGTGGTCAACGTCGAGGAGCGCTCCGACCAGTACAGCGTGCTGCACGTCGGGGCGGGCGCCTCGACCGACCAGAAGCCGCCCGACTCCTCGTTCCCCTTCGGCGTCTACGTCCGCGGCGGCTACGACAACCGCGACCTCGGCGGCTACGGCTGGACGCTGAACAGCGGGATCACCTACGGCACCGCCATCCTGCGCGGCAACGTCGGGTTCCTCGACCGGCGCTTCCTGGGGACGCTGTTCCGCCTCGACGCCTCGTTCACCTACCTGCGGCAGGAGACGGTCCGCCTGGGCGACATCCACTCGGGGGGCGGGTCGATCGGGTTCTCGCGCGAGATGTACCCCGGCGTCGACGCCGGCCTGCACTACAACCTGCGCAACACCACCCACACCGAGCCGCTCCTGCGTGCCGCCGGCCCCGACGAGAACACCCAGACCGTGACGCTGGGGACCACGGTGGGGAGCCTGTCGGCCAACGTCGAGTGGCTGCGGATGGACAACCGCCTGCTGCCGACGCGCGGCTTCCGGATCGACGCCATCGCCGAGCTGGCGCTCCCCGCGCTGTCGATCCCGCTGCGCCCGTTCCCCTTCGCCATCGGCGACGACACATTTCTCAAGGTCGGGGTCCATTCCCTGGCGGTCATCCCGCTCGGCAAGCACATCTACCTGCGCCACGGCTTCCGCTACGACCAGGGGTTCCCCTTCGGCGGCGCCTCGCTGCTCCCCAAGGTCGAGCGCTACTTCGCCGGCGGCGACACCACCATCCGCGGCTACCAGCTCGATCGGGCGCGCGTCGAGGTGGTGGAGATGCCGCTGGTCCCCGACCCGCGCAACCCGACGGCCTGCGGGCTCTGCCTGGTCGAGTACCGCCCGCTGGGCGGCAACCTGCGCATCCTGCAGAACATCGACCTGCAGTTCCCCATCATCCCCCCCTGGTACGGCGCCGTGTTCATGGACAACGGCGTGGTGGCCGACTCCTTCGCCGGCCTGCAGGTCTCGCAGTTCCGCCACGGCGTGGGCGTCTCGCCGCTGCTCATCCGGCTGCCCATCGGCGACGTCAGCCTGGCCTGGGGCTGGCCGCTCGATCCCGGCCCCGGCGACACCCGGATCGGCGTCCTGCACGTCAACGTCGGCCTGATGTTCTGAGCCCGCACCTCGACGGCAGGTGACCATTCCGACCTCGGCCGGAATGGCGTTGCCCTCCCCCGCCGCCGCGAGTATCAAGTTGGCAGAGGGAGGTGCACGATGGCCGAGGTCAAAGCGATTCCGGAGGGGTACCGCACGGTCACACCGTTCCTGAGCGTCAACGGCGCCAGCGAGGCGATCGACTTCTACAAGAAGGCGTTCGGCGCCGAGGAGAGGTCCCGCATGTCAGGGCCGGACGGCAAGCTGCTGCACGCCGAGCTGAAGATCGGCGACTCGATCGTGATGCTGAGCGACGCCATGATGGGCCAGCCGCTGACGGCCGGCATTCACCTCTACGTCGCTGACGCCGACGCCGCCTGGGCGCGCGCCACCGCGGCCGGCGCCCAGGTGGTGATGCCGATCGCCGACATGTTCTGGGGCGACCGCTACGGCGTCCTCGCCGATAAGTGGGGGAACAAGTGGTCGATCGCCACCCACAAGGAGGACTTCACGCCGGAAGAGATGGGCGCGCGCGCCGCCGCGGCGATGAAGAACATGCCCAAACCATGACCTGCTGGGCGGCGGCCATCTTGTCCAGTCGACCGATCGACTTGACAAGGCGGCACGGGCCCGCCAGGCTCGAGGGATGGCGAACCCGCACCTCGCGACCACGCTGGAGACTTTCGAGGCGACGGTCCAGCGGACCAAGAACCGGCTGATAGCGATCCCAGCGCGGAGCCAGCAGCGGTTGGGACTCGTGCGTCGGCCCAACAACCACATCGTTCTCTATTCCGTTCGTCCGCGAGGACGCGGGCGCTGGAACCATCACCTCGCCTACCTCACGTACGACAACGAATTTGCCGTCCCCACCGACGTCACGCACATCCGCCCCGGAGCTCAGGTCGAGATCAAGATCCACCGCATCATCCCCGACGCCGACGCGCTGGCTGGCGGCGGCCGGCCCCTCAACGCCGGCGGGGCCCTGCTCCGGCTGGCCGAGCGCGCCGGTGACGACGAGTGGATCGCCGGCAGCACGCAGGTCGACGAGCTCCTGTACGGGCGCGGGCATGGCTGACGCGCCCGTCTTCGTGGACACCGGCTACTTCGTCGCCCTCCTGAACCGCCAGGACACGTTGCACGCCCGCGCGCTGGAGCTCTCCCGCGGCTGGGAGCGCCGAGCCCGCAAGCTCCTGACGACCGACGCCGTGCTCGTCGAGCTGGCGAACTTCTTCGCGCGCAGCCCGCTGCGGAGCCTGGCGATTTCGTCGGTCGAGACACTCAGGTCGGCGCCGGGCTGGCAGGTGGAGCACGTCACGCCCCAGCGCTTCAATCGCGGGATCGCGCGCTACGCTGCCCAACCCGACAAGGGCTGGAGCCTCACCGACTGCCTGAGCATGGACGCCATGGCGGATCACTGCTCGACCGAGGTGGCGACCCCCGACCATCACTTCGCGCAGGCGGGGTTTCGGGTCCTCATGCGCCACGACGCCTGACGGCGCGAGGAGGCGACCTCCTCGTGGTCGCGGGCCGCGGAGAGGCAGCTGATGATGCTCATGTCCTCGAGTCCAGCTCGTAGATCACTGCGGGGGTGACACGACTCGGCCAACCATTCGATCGATGGCAACGGCCGCTGCCGTTCTACCGAGCCTCATTTGAGGTTTCACGATCTGCGCATGGTATTCTGCCGATCGCAGATGCCCGCTGAAACTACGTCCCTCTCTGTCTGGGCCCCTGCCATTGCGGCTGCCGTTACGGGAACACTGACGGGCGGAGCCCTTCTGTTCCAAACCTGGCTAATTGGCCGGAGAGAACGCGAGCGCCTCGAGATGGAACGAGAAGAGCGAGCTATCGAGAGCAAGAAAAAGGAGGCCCTCTTGCTGCGGGACTACGTCGAAGCGAAGGAGGAGAAGTTACGAGAGGTTCGGCGACAGTGGGCAGCGGCTTTTCACGCCCATCACCTCTCTAACGTCCGCTGGTTCAAGATGAGAACAACCCCGCGGCCGCCGACGGACATAATTCGTAAATTTATTGACCGGACGATCGAGACTCAAGACGACCTTCATCTCGCTACCAGCAACCTTCTTCTGGTTGAACCGGATCAATTCTTTCGAATCCTTTACCAGTTTTTTCTTTCGCAGGCAGTCCGCGGCCTCAAGGGCGACGAATCAGACAACGAGATCGAGGGCGTTAACCCTTCGCTTGAACGCGTCCAAAGTCTTCACACGGGATTTATCATAGCTCTTGAGGCACTGTCGGGCGTACGAAGCAAGGGAGCAGCATTCGCAGCATTGAAAAAGCATTTATTGCGCGCTCTGCCCGAAGATGATCACGACGGAATGCGGAGGCTGTTTGTTCTTATGGAAAAGAAAATAACCGAAGCAGCAGATGTTGCATCGTCCGCTGCGGGTAGTCCGGCAGAGCCGCGAACAACGTAGAGAGCGAAGCAGCAGAGCGAAGAACGAACTGCCCTAACAGCACCCTGTCATTTCTAGCAGTCGAAAAGATGAGACGGCGGCTGACGGCTCACCGCGCCCGCCCGGTCCCGCGGCTACTCCTCGTCGTCGCGGGCGGCGGAGAGGCGGCTGATGACGCTCATGTCCTCGAGCGTGGTGACGTCGCCGCGGACGGCGCCGCTGGTGGCGATCTCGCGCAGGAGGCGCCGCATGATCTTCCCCGAGCGCGTCTTGGGGAGCGCGTCGGTGAAGCGGATCTCGTCGGGGCGGGCCAGGGCGCCGATCTCCTTGACCACGTGGTCGGAGAGCGCCTTCTTCAGCTCGGCGGAGGGGGCCACGCCCCCCTTGGGGGTCACGAAGGCGAAGATCGCCTGCCCTTTCAGCTCGTGCGGCGGGCCGACCACGGCGGCCTCGGCGACGTTGGGGTGCGAGACCAGCGCGCTCTCGATCTCGGCGGTCCCCAGCCGGTGGCCGGCCACGTTGAGCACGTCGTCGACGCGGCCCATGACCCAGAAGTAGCCGTCCTCGTCCTGGCGCGAGCCGTCGCCGGTGAAGTAGGTGCCGTTGATCTCCGACCAGTACTGCTTCTGGTAGCGCTCGGGATCGCCGTGCACGCCGCGCAACATCGAGGGCCACGGCTTCTTGATCACCAGGAAGCCCCCCTCGTTGGGCGCGCAGGGGACGCCGTCGCGCTTGACCACCTGCGGGTCGACGCCGAAGAACGGCACCGCGCAGCTCCCCGGCTTGGCGGCGGTGATCCCCGGCAGCGGCGTCATCATGATGGCGCCGGTCTCGGTCTGCCACCAGGTGTCGACGATCGGGCAGCGGCCGCCGCCGATCACCTGGTGGTACCACATCCAGGCCTCGGGGTTGATCGGCTCGCCGACGCTGCCGAGGAGGCGCAGCGAGGACAGGTCGTGCTTCTTGGGCAGGTCGTCCCCCCAGCGCACGAACGCCCGGATGGCCGTGGGCGCCGTGTAGAAGATGGAGACCTTGTGCTGCTCGACCAGCGACCAGAAGCGGTCCTTCTGCGGGTGGTCGGGCGCCCCCTCGTACATGACCGAGGTGGCGCCGTTGGAGAGCGGGCCGTAGACGACGTAGCTGTGGCCGGTGACCCAGCCGACGTCGGCGGTGCACCAGTAGACGTCGTCCTCGCGCAGGTCGAACACGTACTTGGTCGTCAGGTGCGCGCCCAGCAGGTAGCCGCCCGTGGTGTGCACCACCCCCTTCGGCTTCCCGGTGGTCCCCGAGGTGTAGAGGATGAAGAGCGGGTGCTCGGCCGGCAGGCTGACCGGCGCGCAGGTGGCCGAGGCCCCCTTCATCTGGTCGTCCCACCAGACGTCGCGGCCGGCCTTCATCGGCACGGCCTCGCCGGTGCGGCGGGCGACCACGCAGCGGGTCACCGACGGCGTCTCGGCCAGCGCCTTGTCGACGTTGGCCTTGAGCGCCACCGCCTTGCCGCGCCGCCAGCCGCCGTCGGCGGTGATGCAGAGCTTGGCGCCGCAGTCGTTGATCCGGTCGCGCAGCGCCTCGGCCGAGAAGCCGCCGAAGACCACCGTGTGGGTGGCGCCGATGCGGGTGCAGGCCAGCATGGCGATGGCCGCCTCGGGGATCATCGGCAGGTAGATGGCCACCACGTCGCCGGTGGCGACGCCCAGCCCCTTCATCACGTTGGCGAACTTGCAGACCTCGGCGTGGAGCTGCTTGTAGGTCAGCTTGCGGGCGTCGCCCGGCTCGCCTTCCCAGTCGAGCGCCACCTTGTCGCCGCGGGTGGCCAGGTGCCGGTCGAGGCAGTTGGCGGAGACGTTCAGCTCGCCGCCGTCGAACCAGCGCGCCCAGGGGAGGTTCCAGGTGAGGACCTTGTCCCACGGCTTGGTCCAGGCGAGCTCGGCCTGCGCCGTCTCGCCCCAGAACCCCTCCGGATCGTCGATCGACCGCCGGTACTGCTTCTCGTAGGCGGCGGCGTCCCTGATGGCGGCGCGCGCGGCGAACTCCTTCGGGGGCGGGAACCGCCGCGCCTCGCGCGAGACCGATTGGATGACACCGGAAGCGTTCTTCGAGTCGTCGTTGGCCATTGCGCCCTCCGCGCCGTCAGCGTATCGCGAATCCGTCCGAACCACCGTCCCGCGCCACAGATGAGAGGTCCCGCGCCGGATCGTCGCCAAGTTCCTGGACGTCCACCCCGGTGACCCG
>DASZVW010000059.1:0-7757 GCA_035546895.1 Polyangia bacterium | reverse complement strand
AGTGGCTCACCAACGGGACCGGGACGGCGATGACCGCCACCGACGGCAGCACCGTGTACGAGCTCTCCAACCCGATGAGCAAGGTCTTCCTGTCGGCGAACGGCAGCGTCGACTGGACCGACGTCGTCGTGCAGGCGCGGATCAAGATCCTCTCCTTCAACGGCTCGAGCTCGTCGTACTACGCCGGGCTCTGCGCCCGCGTCGAGGACGCCAACGACTACTACTGCGTGGTCCTCCGCAGCGACGGGAGCGTCTCCATCCGCGGCGACATCGCGGGCAGCAGCGGCTCGATCGGCAGCTCGGCCAGCTACGGCGTCACCACCGGGACCTGGTACACCGTGCAGCTGGAGATCGTGGGGAGCACGATCACCGCCTCGATCAACGGCACGCCGGTGCTCCCCAAGTCGGGCTCGGGCGCCATCACCGACGCGTCGATCGACCACGGCGGCGTCGGCCTGGTGGTCGACAACGGCGTCGCCGAGTTCGACGACGTGAGCGTGACGACGCCCTAGCGTAACCGGGAGACCGCCCGGCTCTGCCGGGGAGGCAGCAGCAGTTTGACAGCTCCGGGAGTCTAGGACGGACTCCCCTCCGTGAGCCGCCAAGCATCACAGAGGGGAGATCCGAATGGACAGCTACCAGAGCCTCAGTCACGCGAAGTGGGGATGCAAGTACCACGCGGTGTTCATCCCGAAGTATCGAAGGAAGGCGCTGTCTGGGGAGTTGAGACGACACCTCGGCGGGGTATTCCGGGTGCTTACGGAGCAGAAGGAAAGCGCCGTCGAGGAGGACACTTGATGTCCGATCACGTCCACATGCTGCTGTCGATCCCGCCGAAGTACTCGGTCGCATCGATCAGCTGAACCTGGTGTAGACGCCGCCACCTTCAGGTGGCTCACGGCTCGCTGGGCGTTCTTCTCGATTTTTCATGAGGCGATCGAGATGTGTGCGCGAGATGTGTGCGCACGATGAGCGCCTTCAGCGCACCTTCGAACAGGCCATCGCTCTCGATGGGCTCCACTTCGATCTGCTCGACGCAGACGAAGCAATGGCCGCATGGAATTTCCTATTCGATGTGGCATCGCGTGCTGCGGCCGGGCGGGTTCTCGCGAAAATAGAAGATCGCGCTCTCGACGAACGTACCAGGAACAACTTCGCGTCGCCGCCCAAGAACTGCTGGAGATCTTGCCGTCGATCCGGCCGGCTCGGTCGTTCGTCGCGAGACAAAGATCCAGCGTAGCGATTTCGCCCGCGATCGGGCGAGGCGACGCTCAGAGCTGGATGTGCAGCGGCATCGCCTTTTCGATCGACTCGGTGGCGCCGTCGGCGACCAGGTGCCAGATGTGGCGGAGCTGGGCCTCGATGACGGTCCCCTCGTCGTCGTCTTCGTCCTCTTCCTCTTCTTCCTCTTCGTCGGGCTCGTCGGCGTCGACGGAGAGCTCCTCGCGCATCTCCTCCAGCACGTCGAGGAGCGCCTGGGAGGAGGCGACCCGGAAGTCGCCCACGGTGACCCGCCCCTCGAACTCGACCGGCATGTAGATCTCGGCCCCCAGGTCGTGGGCGTCGAGGCGGTCCAGGAACTCGGTCAGCGCCTCCTCGGAGAGGCGCGCGGCGATGGTGTGCGAGGCGTGCTCGTCGCTCTTGTCGAGCGGGTCGGCCCCCGCCTCCTTCAGCAGCTTGCCGAGCGTCCGCACCTCGTCCTCGTCCAGACGGTGTGACAGCGGCGCCAGCTCGATCTCGGCCATGGGCATAACCGTGCCGCACCCTCCGACCGCCGTCAATGCGTCCCGAGAGATTCTGGTACTGTGGCGTCCGATGGCCTTGGACATCGCCCGCGCATTTTCGGAGGCCCGTGAACGGGCGGCCGCCGCCGTCCGCGCCGGCGGGAACGGGATCGAGGTCGCGCGCGCCCTCTCCCGCGAGGTCGACGAGATCGTCATCGCCGCTGCCGGGCCCGAGGTGGCGAAGTGCAAGACGCCGGTGGCGGTGTTCGCGACCGGCGGCTTCGGCCGCGGCGAGCTGGCCCCCTTCTCGGACCTCGACCTCCTGGTCCTCTGCGCCAAGACGCCGGGGGCCGACGTGCAGGCGCTGGCGGAGGCGATCCTCTACCCGCTCTGGGACGCCAAGGTCGACGCCGGGCACGCCGTCCGCGCCTACGACCAGGCGCTCAAGCTGCCGGAGAGCGATCTGGCGGCCGCCACCGCGCTGCTCGACGCCCGCTTCCTGACCGGCGACGAGGCGCTGGCCCGCAAGTTCCTGACCGACTTCCGGGCCCGGGTGGCCAAGACCGCCGCCGAGGACTTCGTGGCCCGCCTGCGCGCCGAGCAGAAGGCGCGCCACAGCCGGTTCGGCGACACCATCTTCCTCCTCGAGCCCGATCTGAAGAACGGTCCCGGCGGGATGCGGGATCTGTGCGTCGGGCGCTGGGCGGCGACGGCCCGCTTCGGCACCTCGGACACCAAGGAGCTGGTGGCCAAGGGGGTGATGACCGGGCGGCTCGCGCAGGCGTTCGTCAACGCCACCGAGTGGCTCCTGCGGGTGCGGATCGCCATGCACGCGGCGGCCGGGCGCCGGCAGGACCAGCTGCGGTTCGCCGTCCAGGAGGCGATCGCCCCCTGGCTCTGCCCCGACGCGCGCGATCTGGGGGGCGTCATCCGCCCGGCGGTCCACCCGGCCGTCGAGGCGCTGATGCACCAGTACCACGCGCACGCCAAGTTGATCCGCAACGAGACCGAGCGGCTGCTCCAGCGGGCGACGGCGCGCGAGGACTCGCGGCGCCCGAGCCAGCCCGTGCCGACGCTGGACGGCGGCGCGGTCGACGACAGCTTCGTGGTGCGCGAGGGGGCGCTGGAGGCCAAGGACGGCGGGGTGTTCGAGCGGAAGCCGTCGGAGATGATCCGCATCTTCCAGGTGGCGATCGCCTTCGACATCCCGCTGTCGCTGCGGACGCTGGAGCTGCTGGGCGAGCTGGCGGCCACGCGCGGCGAGGCGCTGCGCGAGGACCCCGACTCGGGGCGCCGGTTCATCGAGATCGTCTGCGACGGGCGCGACAAGGCCAACCCCTCGCGGCTCGAGCAGATGCAGGACCTCGGCCTGCTGGCCGCGCTGATGCCCGAGTGGGAGCCCTCGACCGGGCGCGTGCAGCACGACATCTACCACGTCTACACCGTCGACCAGCACGCGCTCTACGCGATCGGGCGGCTGCACGCGCTCGGGCGCGGCGACCACGCCGAGCAGTTCCCGACGCCGACGGCCACCGTGCGCGAGGTGACCCGGCCGGTGGCGCTGGCGGCGGGGACGCTGCTGCACGACGTGGGGAAGCCCTACGGCAGCCCGCACAGCGAGATCGGCGCCGGGCTGGCGGTGGCCATCTGCCGGCGGCTGGGCCTAGAGGAGGAGGACGTCCAGCGGATCGAGTTCCTGGTCCGCCAGCACCTGGTGATGGGGCAGATGTCGCAGCGGCGCGACCTCGACGACATGGGGATGATCGCCGACTTCGCCACCCTTTGCGGCGACGAGGAGAACCTGCACGAGCTCTACCTGCTGACCTTCTGCGATCTGGCGTCGGTCGCGCCCGACGCCATGTCGAGCTGGAAGGAGACGCTGCTGGCCGAGCTCTACACCCGGACGCTGAAGTTCCTGCGCCGCGGGCCCGACCTGCTGGGGGCCGAGCGGGCCGAGATCGTCGAGCGGCGCCAGAAAAAAGTCGCCGAGATCCTCGGCGAGCCGGTGAAGAACGCCGCGCTCACCACCCTGTTCGGCGGCTTCCCGGACCGCTACTTCGCGGAGAACGCCTCGCTGCGGATCGCCCAGCACGTGCGCCTGCTGCGCGCGCGGCGCAAGGAGAAGAAGAGCGCGCTCGTCGAGGTCGCGCACGAGGAGCGCCTGGGCGTCACCGAGATGGTGCTGGCGGCGCGCGACATCCCGGGCCTGCTGGCCGAGGTGGCCGGCGTCCTCTACGCCAACCGGATCGAGGTCGTCGACGCCGCCATCTACTCGCGCCAGCCGGTCGACCCGGGCGAGGAGGCGGAGGCGCTGGACGTCTTCCGCGTGCGCGACGGGATGCGCCGCCCGGTGATGGACGAGGGGCGCTGGAAGAAGGTGCGCGAGGACCTGGAGAACGTCTTCTCCGGCCAGGTGAAGGTGGAGGCGCTGGTGGCGGCCCGCCCGCGCGGCGACTCGATCGCCGCCTGGCGCACGCCCGCCGTCCCCACCGAGGTGAAGATCGACAACGACGTCAGCCGCGACTTCACCGTGCTGGAGATCGTCACCGAGGACCGGCCGGGCGTCCTCTACCAGATGACCCGGACCCTCTCGGCCGAGAGCCTCGACATCCACCGCTCGAAGATCGCCACCGAGGCCAACCGGGCCATCGACGTCTTCTACGTGCGCGACAAGGCGAACCTGGTGAAGATCACCGACCCCGAGCGGATGGCGCAGCTCAAGACCAGGCTTCTGGACCTGCTCGCCGACAGGTAGACTGCGCGCGATGACCGCGTTGCCGCTGCTGATCGCGCTCCTGGCCCAGGACACCGGCGGCGCCGCGCCGCTGCTCGAGAAAGGCGAGCGGCTGTTCCGCCAGGGTGACACCGCCGGCGCGCTGGCGGCGTTCCAGCAGGCGGAGAAGGCCGACCCGCGCGACGCCCGCGCGCACTACCTCAGCGGCGTGGCGCTGGAGAAGAAGGGGGACGCGGGCGGCGCCACGGCGGAGTACCGCAAGGCGGTCGGCCTCAAGGGGGACTTCCCCGAGGCGCGCAACAACCTGGGCGCGCTGCTCATCGCCGGCGGCGACGCGGCGGGCGCCGCGCGCGAGCTGGAGGCCGCGGTGCGGGCCAAGCCCGACTACGCCGAGGCCCAGTACAACCTGGGGCTGGCCTGCGACGCCCTCGGGCGGACACCGGAGGCGGTCGCCGCCTACCGGGCGGCGGTGCGGCTCAAGCCGGGCGAGGCCGGCTACCACCTGAACCTGGGGGCGGCGCTCCGTCGCGGCGGGGACCTGCCGGGCGCGGTCGCCGCGCTCAAGGACGCCACGCGGCTGGCGCCGCGCGATCCGGTCGCCTGGGCCGATCTCGGCATGGTCCTCTCCGACCAGAAGGACCTCGACGGCGCGCGGGCGGCGCTCGACAAGGCGACCAAGCTCAAGCCCGACTTCGCGCTCGGCTGGAACCGGCTCGGGCGCGTGGAGCTGAAACGCGGCCAGGTGGCGGCGGCGGTCGCCGCGCAGGAGCGGGCGCGCAAGCTCGACGCCAAGAGCGGCCCCTTCGCCGCCGATCTCTGCCGCGCGCTGCTCGAACAGAAGGAGGCGGGGCGCGCCGCCGGCGAGTGCCGCGCCGCCGTCGAGCTCGATCCCAAGAACCCGCTCGGCCACTACGAGCTGATGAAGGTCCTGGTCGCCAAGGGCGACTGCCCGGCCGCCCACGCCGAGGTCGGCCGCTTCAAGTCGTTGCCGGGGGTGAAGCCCGAGGCGCAGAAGCAGGCGGACGCAATCGTCGCCACCTGCACCAAGCACGGCGCGAAGTAGCCGGCCGTCTCACTCTCGCCTTGAACGGCGGGAGGGCGTTCGGCTAATCTCCCGAGATGCTGCCGGACGGTCATCTCAGGGAAGCCCTCACCTTCGACGACGTCCTGCTGGTCCCGGCCGAGAGCGACGTCATCCCCAAGGACGTCGACGTCCGGACCGAGCTGACGCCGGGCATCCGGCTGGCCATCCCCATCGTGTCGTCAGCGATGGACACGGTCACCGAGGCGGCCACCGCCATCTGCATGGCGCGCGACGGCGGCATCGGCATCGTCCACAAGAACTTCACCATCCCCGAGCAGGCGCTGGAGATCACCAAGGTCAAGAAGGCCGAGAGCGGCGTGGTGGTCAACCCGGTCACCGTGGGCCCCGACCAGAAGCTGGCGGCGGCGCTCGAGCTGATGAAGCGGCACGAGATCTCCGGCCTGCCGGTGGTCGCCGCCGACGGTCGGCCGGTGGGCATCCTCACCAACCGCGACGTCCGGTTCGAGCGGAACCTCGACCAGCCGGTCAGCGCGATGATGACCAAGAAGCTCATCACCATCGCCGAGGGGACCAGCGTCGAGAGCGCCAAGGAGCTGCTGCACAAGAACCGGATCGAGAAGCTGCTGGTCGTCGACGCCGGCGGCACCTTGAAGGGTCTGGTCACCATCAAGGACATCGAGAAGGCGCAGGCGCACCCCTACGCCGCCAAGGACGACTTCGGGCGGCTGCGCGTCGGCGGCGCCGTCGGCGTGGGCCCCGATCGCGACGAGCGCGTCGACGCCCTGCTCAAGGCGGGCGCCGACGTCATCTGCATCGACACCGCGCACGGCCACGCCAAGGCGGTCATCCAGGCGGTGGCCGACGTCCGCAAGAACTTCCCCAAGGCGCAGATCATCGCCGGCAACGTGGCGACCGGCGAGGCGGCGCTGGCGCTCGGCAAGGCCGGCGCCGACGCGGTCAAGGTGGGCATCGGCCCGGGCTCGATCTGCACGACCCGCGTGGTGGCGGGCGTCGGCGTCCCGCAGATCACCGCCATCGCCGACTGCGCCAAGGCGCTGGCCGCGCTGAACGTCAACGTGATCGCCGACGGCGGCATCAAGTACTCGGGCGACGTGGCCAAGGCCATCGCCGCCGGCGCCAACTGCGTGATGATCGGCAGCCTGTTCGCCGGAACCGACGAGGCGCCGGGCGAGATCATCCTCTACCAGGGGCGCAGCTACAAGGTGTACCGGGGGATGGGCTCGATCGGCGCCATGCGGGCCGGCAGCCGCGACCGCTACTTCCAGGGCGAGGTGACCAGCGACGCCAAGCTGGTCCCCGAGGGGATCGAGGGGCGAGTCCCCTACCGCGGGCCGCTGTCGCAGTCGCTCTATCAGCTCATCGGCGGGCTCAAGTCGGGGATGGGCTATACCGGCTGCCGCACCATCGACGAGCTGCGCACCAAGGCGCGGTTCGTGCGGGCGACGGCGATGGGGTTGCGCGAGTCGCACGTCCACGACGTCATCATCACCAAAGAGGCGCCCAACTACCGCGTCGAGCAATAGCCGGGCACCGATCAGAATGTCAGGCCGCCGCGACCTCATCCTCATCCTCGACTTCGGCTCGCAGTACACGCAGCTCATCGCGCGGCGCGTGCGCGAGCAGAAGGTCTACTCGGAGATCCACCCCTACAACCTGCCGCTGGCGCGCATCCGCGAGCTCGGCCCGCGGGGGATCATCCTCTCGGGCGGGCCGTCGTCGTCGTACGACGCGGGCGCGCCGCGCGTCTCCACCGAGCTCTACGACCTGGGGGTGCCGATCCTCGGCATCTGCTACGGCGTGCAGCTCACCTCGCTGCTGCTGGGGGGCAAGGTGGTGGCGGCCGACCGGCGCGAGTACGGGCGCGCCACGCTGAAGATCAAGGAGACGGGCGATCTCTTCCACGGGTTCTCGCCCGGCGAGGAGATCCCGGTCTGGATGTCGCACGGCGACCGGATCGACGCCCTGCCGCCCGGGTTCGCGCTGGTGGGCGAGAGCGCCAACTGCCCGGCGGCGGCGGTGGCGGCGCCCGCGCGCAAGTTCTGGGGCGTGCAGTTCCACCCCGAGGTGGCGCACACCCCGCGCGGGGGGGAGATCCTGGCCAACTTCCTGTTCCGGATCTGCGGCGCGGCGCCCACCTGGACGATGGCCGGCTTCGCCGGCGAGGCGGTGGCCGCCGTCGAGGCGCGGGTGGGGCCCACGGCGCGCGCGGTCTGCGGCCTCTCGGGCGGGGTCG
>DASZVW010000058.1:0-12490 GCA_035546895.1 Polyangia bacterium | reverse complement strand
CCAGCCCCGCCGGGCCGGAGCCGACGACGGCGACGGTCTTGCCCGTGCGCTTGAGCGGCGGCTCGGCGACGATCCACCCCTCCTCGAACCCCTTGTCGACGATCGCGCACTCGATGCTCTTGATGGTGACCGCCGGCTCGTTGATGCCGAGCACGCACGATCCCTCGCAGGGGGCCGGGCAGACCCGCCCGGTGAACTCGGGGAAGTTGTTGGTCTTGTGCAGCCGGGTGAGCGCCTCCCGCCACTGCCCCCGGTAGACGAGGTCGTTCCACTCGGGGATGAGGTTGTTGATGGGGCAGCCCGAGGCGCCGCCCGCCAGCAACGTCCCCGTGTGGCAGAAGGGGACGCCGCAGTCCATGCAGCGAGCCCCCTGCTCCTTGAGCGTCGACTCCGGCAGGTGGTCGTGGAACTCGTTCCAGTCGCGAACGCGGGCGTGCGGGTCGCGCCCGGGGGGCTCGCGCCGCTCGTACTCCATGAATCCGGTCAGCTTTCCCATTCTAAAAGTTACTTTCCGCCGAGGCGCGCGGTGCTCTTGGCGTTCAGCTCGAAGGCGGCCATCTCGGCCTCCTCCTGCGAGAGGCCGGTCTCGCGCATCTTCTTCTGGGCCTCGAGCACGCGCCGGTAGTCGTTGGGCATCACGCGCACGAAGAACGGCACCCACTGGTTCCAGGCGGCCAGGATCTCCTCGGCGCGCTTGGAGCCGGTGAGCTGCGCGTGCCGGTGGACCAGCCCGTGGACCAGCTTGGCCTCCTCGGGGTCCTCCAGCTTCTCGAGGCTGACCATCTCCTTGTTGCAGCGCTTGGCGAAGGTCTGCCCCTCGTCGAGCACGTAGGCGACGCCGCCCGACATGCCGGCCGCGAAGTTGCGCCCGGTGGCGCCGATGACGATCACCCGGCCGCCGGTCATGTACTCGCAGCCGTGGTCGCCCACCCCCTCGACGACGGCGCTGGCGCCGCTGTTGCGGACGGCGAAGCGCTCGCCGGCGACGCCGCGGATGAACGCCTCGCCGCCGGTGGCGCCGTAGAGCGCCACGTTGCCGATGATGATGTTCTCCTCGGCGACGAAGGTCGACGCCTTGGGGGGATAGACGACGATCCGGCCGCCCGAGAGCCCCTTGCCGAGGTAGTCGTTGGCGTCCCCCTCCAGCGTGAGCGTCATGCCGCGGGGGACGAAGGCGCCGAAGCTCTGGCCGGCCGAGCCGACGAACTTGAGGCGGATGGTGTCGTCGGGCAGGCCGGCCGGCCCGTACTTGCGCGTCACCTCGCTGCCGGTGATGGTGCCGACCACGCGGTTGACGTTCCGGATCCCGAGCTGGGCGACGACCTTCTCACCCCGCTCGATGGCCGGCTGGCAGAGCGGCAGGATGGCGGTCATGTCCAGCGACTGCTCGAGCCCGTGCTCCTGCTCGGTGGTCCGGTAGCGTCCCACCTCGGGCCCCACCTGCGGCTGGTAGAGGATCTTCGAGAAGTCGAGGCCGCGCGCCTTCCAGTGGTCGACGGCGCCCTTCATCTCCAGCACCTCGGTGTGGCCGACCATCTCGTTCAGGGTCCGGAAGCCGAGCTGGGCCATCAGCTCGCGCACCTCGGTGGCCACGAAGCGCATGAAGTTGACCGCGTGGTCCGGCGAGCCGGTGAACTTCTTGCGCAGCTCCGGGTTCTGCGTGGCCACCCCCACCGGGCAGGTGTTGAGGTGGCAGACCCGCATCATGATGCAGCCGACGGCGACCAGCGGCGCGGTCGAGAAGCCGAACTCCTCGGCGCCGAGCAGCGCCGCCACCACCACGTCGCGGCCGGTCTTGAGCTGGCCGTCGGTCTCGACGACGATCCGGCTGCGCAGGTTGTTGAGCACCAGCACCTGGTGCGTCTCGGCCAGGCCCAGCTCCCAGGGCGCGCCCGCGTGCTTGACGCTGGTGAGCGGCGAGGCGCCGGTGCCGCCGTCGTGCCCGCTGATGAGCACCAGGTCGGCGTGCGCCTTGGCGACGCCCGCCGCGATGGTCCCCACCCCCACCTCGGCGACCAGCTTGACGCTGATCCGCGCGCGCGGGTTGGCGTTCTTGAGATCGTGGATGAGCTGCGCCAGGTCCTCGATCGAGTAGATGTCGTGGTGGGGCGGCGGCGAGATGAGCCCCACCCCCGGCGTCGAGTAGCGGACCTTGGCGATCCAGGGGTAGACCTTGCCGCCCGGGAGCTGCCCGCCCTCGCCGGGCTTGGCCCCCTGGGCCATCTTGATCTGGATCTCGTCGGCGTTGACCAGGTAGTGGCTGGTGACGCCGAAGCGGCCGGAGGCGACCTGCTTGATGGCGCTCTTGCGCGAGTCGCCGTTGGCGTCGGGGACGAACCGCGCCGGGTCCTCGCCCCCCTCGCCGGTGTTGCTCTTGCCGCCGATGCGGTTCATGGCGATGGCCAGCGTCTCGTGCGCCTCCTTGCTGATCGAGCCGTACGACATGGCGCCGGTCTTGAAGCGCTTCAAGATCGCCTCGATCGGCTCCACCTCCTCGAGCGGCACCGGCTTGCGCCCCGCCTTGAAGTCCATGAGGCCGCGCAGCGTCGCCAGATTGCGCGACTGATCGTCGATGAGCCGCGAGTACGCCTTGAAGGTCTGGAAGTCGTTGCTGCGGCAGGCGAGCTGCAGCTTGTGGATGCTCTCCGGGTTGAAGAGGTGAAACTCGCCGTTGCGCCGGTACTGGTACTGCCCGCCCGGATCGAGCGTCTCCTCCGGCAGCGGCCGGTCGGGGAAGGCGCGGACGTGGCGCTGGCGGACCTCGTCGGCCACCTCGTCGATGCCGATCCCCTCGACGCGCGAGGCGGTCCAGGTGAAGTACTCCTCGATGAACGGCTGGTTGAGGCCGATCGCCTCGAACACCTGGGCGCCGTGGTAGCTCTGGATGGTCGAGATCCCCATCTTCGAGCAGACCTTCACGATCCCCTTGCCGACCGCCTTGACGTACTTCTGCTCGGCTTTTTCCGCGTCGCCCGCCAGCAGGCCCGTCTTCACCATGTCGTGCAGCGACTCGAACGCCAGGTAGGGGTTCACCGCGCTGGCGCCGTAGCCGAGCAGGAGCGCGAAGTGGTGCACCTCGCGCGGCTCGCCGCTCTCCAGCACCAGGCCGACGCGCGTGCGCGACCCCTCGCGCAGGAGGTGGTGCTGGACCGAGGCCACCGCCAGCAGCGCCGGGATGGGCGCCCGCGCGCGGTCGTGTCCCCGGTCGGAGAGGATGATGATGTTGTTCCCGTCGGCGATGGCGTGGCTGGCCGCCGAGCGCAGCGCCTCGATCCCGGCGCGCAGGCCGGGGCCGCCGGCCGTCACGTCGTAGAGCGCCGGCAGGGTGATGCTCTTGAAGCCGTGCGAGCCCGCGCCGCCGTCGAGGTTGCGCAGCTTCTCCAGCTCCTCGTTGCGGAGCACCGGCGTCGGCAGGCCGATCTGGCGCGCCGAGGCGGGCGTCGGCTCCAGCAGGTTCCCCTCGGGGCCGATCGAGGTGTCGACCGCCATGATGATCTCCTCGCGGATGGCGTCGACCGGCGGGTTGGTCACCTGGGCGAACAGCTGCTTGAAGTAGCTGTAGAGGAGCTGCGGCCGGTTGGAGAGCACCGCCAGCGGCGTGTCGGTCCCCATCGAGCCGGTCGCCTCCACGCCGTCGGAGGCCATCGGCGCCACCAGCACCTTGAGGTCCTCGGTGGTGTAGCCGAACGCCTCCTGGCGCCGCAGCACCGTCTCGTGATCGGGCTCGATCACCGACGGCGGCTTGGGCAGGTCGGCGAGCGAGATGAGGTTCTCCTGCAGCCACTGCCCGTAGGGGGCGGCGGCCGCCATCTGGTCCTTGATCTCGTCGTCGCCGATGATGCGGCCCTGCGAGGTGTCGACCAGGAACATGCGCCCCGGCTGCAGGCGCCCCTTCTCGAGGATGCGCTCGGGCGGGATGTCGAGCACCCCGACCTCCGAGGCCATCACCACCACGTCGTCCTTGGTGACGTAGTAGCGCGAGGGGCGCAGGCCGTTGCGGTCGAGCGTGGCGCCGATCCGGATCCCGTCGGTGAAGGCCACCGAGGCCGGGCCGTCCCAGGGCTCCATCAGGCAGCCGTGGAACTCGTAGAAGTCCTTGCGGGCGCGCGGCATCGACTCGTGGTTCGACCACGGCTCGGGGATCATCATCATCATGGCGTGCGGCAGCGACCGCCCCGCCAGCACCAGCAGCTCGAGCACGTTGTCGAACATCCCCGAGTCCGACCCCTCGGTGTCGACGACCGGGATGCACTTGCCGAGGTCGTCGCCGAACAGCTTGGAGGCGAACATGCTCTCGCGGGCGTGCATCCAGTTGACGTTGCCGCGCAGCGTGTTGATCTCGCCGTTGTGGGCGATCATCCGGTAGGGATGGGCGCGCGACCAACTGGGGAAGGTGTTGGTGGAGAACCGCGAGTGGACCAGCGCCAGCGCCGACTCGATCCGCTCGTCGGAGAGGTCGAGGTAGAAGCCGGTCAGCTGGTCGCAGTTGAGCATCCCCTTGTAGACGATGGTCCGCGAGGAGAAGCTGGCGATGTAGAAGCTCGCCTTCTCCGGGATCTCCAGCCGGCGGACCGCGTGGCGCGCGCGCCGGCGGATGACGTACAACTTCCGCTCGAAGGCGTCGTCATCCGTGATGGACGGGTGTCGGGCGACGAAGAGCTGCTTGATGACCGGCTGCGACCGGCGGGCGGTCGGCCCCAGCATCCGGCTGTCGGTGGGGACCTCGCGCCAGCCGAGCACCCGCTGCCCCTCGTCCCGGACCACCTGCTCGAACAGGTGCTCGCAGGCGGCGCGGCTGCCCGGGTCGTTGGGCAGGAAGACCATGCCAACCCCGTACTGTCCCTCGGCCGGCAGGGTGATCCGCCCCTTGGTCTCGGCGCAGGCGGCGGCCAGGAAGGCGTGCGGGACCTGCATGAGGATCCCCGCGCCGTCGCCGGTGTTCTTCTCCGCGCCGCAGGCGCCGCGGTGCTCGAGGTTGAGGAGGATCTGGACGCCGTCCCGGACAATCTTGTGGGACTTCCGCCCCTTGAGATCGACGACGAAGCCGACCCCGCAGGAATCGTGCTCGTTCTGGGGATCGTACAGACCTTGACGCGCTGGGCCGAGTTGTTCTTTCATCTCCGCGACTTCCGGGAATATTGCCAAACGGCTCACTGTAGCACGCTGTAGGCGTTCCACGTCCAGGGGGTTTTGGTACCTCCGGTCCCGCGACGTCCCCCGGCCGCCCACCCACCAGGCGGCGGACGGTTTGCTGCCGGGCGAACTGCGATTGGCCGTTCTAGATGTCCCCGGATGGACAGGGGGGAGGTCTCGGTCGTCATCCCGACCTACAACCGCGCCGCGCTGGTCGGCGGCGCCGTCGAGAGCGTGCTGGCCCAGAGCTATCCGCGCTGCCACGCCGTCGTGGTCGACGACGGCTCGACCGACGACACCGCCCGGGTGCTGGCCCGCTATGCGGACAACCCGCGCGTCCGGGTGCTCCGGCAGCCGAATCGGGGCGTCGCCGCCGCGCGGAACGCCGGCCTGGCGGCCGCCGAGGGCGCTTACGTCGCCTTCCTGGACTCCGACGACCGCTGGTATCCCTGGAAGCTGTCGGTCCAGGTGGCCGTGTTGCAGAAGCTGGCGACCGAAGGTGTCGGGATGCTCTGGACGGACATGGACATCGTCGACCCCGAGGGGAGCCTGGTGACCCCACGGGCGTGTGCGAGCTACTACGGCGCCTACAAGCGGCTCGACCTCTCACGCGACTTCGCCGGCGCGGACGCCTGCGAGCTCGGGGAGGCCCCGGCGGCCCGGTTCTACTGGGGGAATGCCCTGCGCCTCCTCGTGCGCGGCAATCTCTGCCCCACGCCGTCGGTAATCCTGACCCGCGATCGGATCGCGGCCACCGGCCGCTTCGACGAGTCGATGGCGCTCGGGGAAGACTACGACTTCTTCATTCGAGCCAGCGCGCAAGGTCCCTGCGCGTTCCTGGACGCTGCGACGTTCGCCTGCCGGCGGGGCCACGACCAGCTGACCGCCCCGGCCAACACGGCGGCGATCCTAGTCCAGGCGCTGCGGGCCTTCGATCGCGCGGCGGCGGCCCACCGCGCCGAGATCGGCATGACGGCGGCCCAGGTCCGGGGACGCCGCGCCGACCTGCACCGCGCGATCGGGCTCATGTACTTCGAGCAGGGCGACAATGCCCGAGCGCGCGGCCACCTGCTGCGCGGCCTGGCCCGCCCGCGGCTCGAGCCCGCCCTCAAGCTGCTGGTGGCCTGCCTGCCGGCACGCGCCACCGCCTCGCTGCGCCGGCTCTACCGGATGGTCCGGCGGGGGTCCACCGAGGGCGCGGTCAGTCCAGCCGCCGGCGCACCTCGTCCCTGACGGCGAGGTAGTCGTTGGGGAGGATCACCGGCTGATTGGCGTGGCGGGGGCTGGGGACCGCCGGCAGCTTGCCGTCGTGGTACTGCACCTTGAAGTCGGTGAACTTGAGGCCGTTGGCGGTGCTGACCACCACCGCGCGGTCGGTCGGCTTGATCTCGCGGCGGGCGATCAGCTTCTCCAGCGCGGCCAGCGCCACGCCGGTGTGCGGGCAGTTGAAGAGGCCGGTGCGATCGGCGCGGGCGGCGGCGTCGGCCAGCTCGGCCTCGCTCGCCTCCTCGACCACCCCCTCGAACTTCTCCAGCGTCCGGATCGCCTTCTTCACGCTGACCGGGTTGCCGATCTGGATCGCCGAGGCGAGCGTCGGCTTGGCGGTCACCGGCTTGAACTTCCCCCACCCTTCTTTATAGGCGCGGTAGAGGGGGTTGGCCGCCTGGGCCTGCGCCACGCAGATGCGGGGCAGCTTCTGGATGAGCCCCAGCTCCTTCATCATCAGGAAGCCGGCGCCGAGCGCGCTCACGTTGCCGAGGTTGCCGCCCGGGATGACCACCCAGTCGGGGACCTCCCAGTCGAACTGCTGCACCATCTCGATGGCCACCGTCTTCTGCCCCTCGATGCGCAGGCTGTTCATGCTGTTGGCGAGATAGACGCCCTCCTCCTCGGCGAGGCGCTTGACCATCGCCATGCAGTCGTCGAAGTCGCCGTCGACCGCCAGCACGATGGCGCCGTTGGCCAGCGGCTGGACGAGCTGGGCCGTCGAGACCTTGCCCCGCGGCAGGATGACCATGGCGCGGATGCTGGCCGCGGCGGCGTAGGCGGCCAGCGCCGCCGAGGTGTCGCCGGTCGAGGCGCAGGCGACCGCGCGCAGCGGCTTGCCGTCGGCGATCATCTGCTTGACCGTCGAGACCAGCACCGTCATGCCCAGGTCCTTGAACGATCCGGTGTGCGAGACGCCGCACTGCTTAATCCACAGGTCGCCCACCCCCAGCTCGCGCCCGTAGCGCTCGGCCCACAGGAGGTTGGTGCCCCCCTCCAGCATGGAGACGACGTTCTCGTTCCGGATGTGCGGCTGCACCCACTCCTTCTTCCCCCACACGCCCGAGCCGTACGGCCAGGCCGTCCGCAGGTAGCGCTCGTCGAACAGCTTGATCCAGGCGGCGGCGCTGCGGGCCTTGAGCGCCTCCATGTCGTGGACCACCTCCAGCAGGTCTCCGCATTTCGGGCACTTGTAGATGATCTCGTCGAGGGCGTACTCGCCGTGGCAGCCGTTGATGCAGCGGAACGTGGAGCGCGACATGGCCTCGAACATACGATACATCTTCCCTCGAGATGAGCGCGAAGAAGGTCTTCCCGAACGCCCGCAGGCTGGGGATCGAGGTCCACAAGTTCGGTGGCGCCTCGCTGGCGGACGCGGCGGCGTTCCGGCGGGTGGTGGAGATCGTCAAGACCCGGACCCAGCCGCGCATCGTGGTGGTCTCGGCGCCGGCCGGGGTCACCGACGTCCTGCTCGGGCTGGCCACGCGGGCGACGGCCGGCGACGGCGAGGGAGGCGCCACGGAGGTCGCCGACCTGCGGGCGCGCTACCTGGAGATCCTCCGCGGCGCCGCCGCGCGCGGGACCAAGGAAGCTGCCGCGGAGATCACCCGTTCGATGGACGAGCTCGGGCGGCTGCTCTCCAGCCTGGCGGTGCTCAAGGAGCTGACGCCGCGGACGCGCGACTTCATCGTCAGCCGCGGCGAGCGGCTCTCGGCGCGCCTGCTGGCCGCGGCGCTGTCCGCGGCCGGCCTGCGCGCGCGTTACGTCGAGGCGACGGAGATCATCTTCACCGACGGGCCGTTCGGCGGCGCCTCGCCCAACCTGATGCTGACCGACCTGGCGGCCCGCAAGACGCTGCGCCCGCTGTGCGCCGAGGGGATCATCCCGGTGGTCCCCGGCTTCATCGGCGCCGCCGCCACGGACGAGAACGGAGACCACGCGACCGATCGCGTGGACGGAGCGCGGCCTCGCCGCGCGGAGTCCGTCGCGGGGGGGCACGGGGACCCGTCGAGGGTCCCCGAAAGAGCAGCCGCCACGCTGGGGCGCGGGGGGACCGATCTGACCGCCACGCTGCTGGGGCGCGCGCTGTCGGCGCGCGAGGTCTCGCTCTGGAAGGACGTCCCGGGCCTCCTCACCGCCGACCCGCGCGTGGTCCCCGACGCGCGCGTCATCCCGCAGCTCCACGTGCGCGAGGCGGCGGAGCTCGCCTACTTCGGCGCCAAGGTGCTGCACCCGCGCGCGCTCATCCCGGTGGCCGGACGCGCCATCCCGGTGTTCGTCCGCCCGTTCGCCGACGCCGGCGCCGCCGGGACCGAGATCTCGGCCCGCCGCACGCTCGACCGCTACCCGGTCAAGGCGCTCTCGGCCGTGGGCGGGCAGGCGCTGCTCACCGTGGCCGGCAACGGCATGCTGGGCGTCCCCGGCATCGCGGCCCGCACCTTCGAGGCGCTGCACCGCGAGGGGATCAGCGTCTCGCTCATCTCGCAGTCGTCGTCCGAGCAGTCGATCTGCTTCTCGGTCCCCGAGGGGGCGGCCCGCCGGGCGCGCGCGCGCCTCGGCGAGGAGTTCCGCGACCAGATCGCGCGCGGCGAGATCGACGGCATCGAGGCGCAGTCGGGGCTGGCCACGGTGGCGGTGGTGGGGATCGGCATGGCCGGCCACCCGGGGATCGCGGCGCGCGTGTTCGCGGCGCTGGCCGAGACCAAGATCAACATCGTCGCCATCGCCCAGGGCTCGTCGGAGCTGAACATCTCCTTCGTGGTGGCGGCCAAGGACGTGGGCGCCGCCCAGCGCGCCGTGCACGCCGCCTTCCAGCTCTCCAAGATCGGCGGCGGCGCCGCGGCCCGCGCCGCGCACACCGACGCCGTGCTGCTGGGGTTCGGCCAGATCGGCCGCGCGCTGGCCAAGATCATGGCCCAGGGGAAGGGGGCAGCGAAGACCCCCTCCAAGCTGCGGCTGGTGGCGGCCATCGATCGGCGGGGCTACGTCTTCGATCCGAGCGGCCTGTCGCCGCGCACCATCGCCGCGCTCGCCGCCGCCAAGCAGAGCGGCAGGTCTCTGGCCGACGCGCCGGGCGGCCGGTTGAGCGCGCCGGCCGAGGCGCTGGCCAAGCTGGCCGAGCACGCGCTCGGCGATCCGATCCTGGTCGACGTGACCGCCGACGAGAGCACGCCGCTCATCCGCCAGGCGCTGGGCGCAGGGATGGACGTGGTGCTCGCCAACAAGCGCCCCCTCTCGGGCCCGCGCGCCGACAGCGAAGCGCTGGCCGCGCTGGCCGCCAGCGCCGGGCGGCGGCTACTGACCGAGGCGACCGTCGGCGCCGGGCTGCCGATCTTCGACACCCACCGCAAGCTGGTCGAGTCGGGCGACCGCGTCCTCAAGATCGAGGGGTGCCTGTCGGGGACGCTCGGCTTCGTGCTCACCGAGGTGGAGAAGGGGCGCTCGTTCTCGGCGGCGGTCCGGCGGGCGATGGCGCTCGGCTACACCGAGCCCGACCCGCGCGACGATCTGTCGGGCGCCGACGTCGGCCGCAAGGCGCTGATCCTGGGGCGCCTGCTCGGCTTCGCCGGCGAGCCGGCCGACGTGGCGGTCGAGTCGCTGGTCCCGGCCGCGATGCGCGGGCTGCCGCGCGAGGCCTTCCTCGCCCGCCTCGACGACCTCGACGCCGACTGGTCCCGCCGCGCCGCCGCCGCCAAGGCCAGGGGCGCCACCCTCCGCTACGTCGCCTCGGTCACCAGGGAGCGCATCTCGGTCGGCCTCGAGGTCGTCGGCCGCGCCAGCCCCTTCTACGGCCTCAAGGGGACCGACAACCAGGTCGCCTTCACCACCGCCCGCTACCGCAAGAACCCCCTGGTCATCACCGGCCCCGGCGCCGGCCCCGCCGTCACCGCCGCCGGCGTCCTCAACGACATGCTCCGCGTCGGCGGCTGACGGCGCGTCCGCTCAGGTGGCGGTCAACTCCTGAACCGCGCGGGCCAGCTCCTCCGCGAATCGATCGAATGCCTCGATGACGGCGGGAGCCACGGCCTCGAGGTCGCGGGCGCGCGCCCGTATCTTGGCGAGATCCAGATCCACCGCGTAGGCGTTGCGGAAGAAGTGGCGGAACTTGCGGAGCTCGTAAAGCGGCGAAACGGCGTCCAAGGGAACGAGCGCCGGCCGGAGGCCAGGGAGGTCGAGCCGCATCTGCTCGATCAGCTCACTGTGCCAGGACGATCCAGTGGGGACCGTCTGGTCCAGCAGACGCGCCACGCGCTCGAGCAGGGATTCGAACGCCGTGTACCAGGCGTGCAAGTTGACCGCGAGCAGGGCCAGCTCCGGTCGACCGATCGATCCACCGGCGTCCCACCGGGTCGCCAGATCGCGTGTCTCCCGCTCCCGTTCCCGCAGAGCAGCGGTGTCGACCGCAATCTCCGCCTGCAGACGCCGCAGCCGGACCAGGATCTCCGGGTCACGGACCATCGATCACCAGGCCCTCGCGCTCCACCCTGGCCTGGAACGAGGCAGGCAGATCGCGCAGCCGGAGGACGTCGACCGGCGCGTCGGCGGCGCGCGCGACGGCGCCCTCGATCTCCATCAAGTGGTGCGTGTCGACGTCCTCGAACACCAAATCCACGTCGCTCCGGGTCCCGAACTCCCCCCAGGCCAGCGATCCGATGAGCCACGCCCGTCCCCCCGGCGGTAGCCGCCCGCGAACGATGGCGATCACCTCGGCGCGGACGGCTTCGGCGTGCGCCTCGGCCAGCCGCCGGGCCTCGGCCGAGCGGCGGCGAAGGGTCTCGATCATCTCTGAGCCGTCGCGCATGAGTGCCCTTCACCCTGACATATTGGGGTGCGCGGCGAAAGTGTGCGGGCTTCGCGCCCCTGGTGAGCGCTCATCGGCAAAAAAAAGGGAGGCCGAGGCCTCCCTTTTTCGGTGCTGCTTAAGACTCTTTGGTGCGGCGGTTAGAACCAGGTGAGGGCGGCGAGCGTACCGGTGATGGCGTCGGACTTCGTGCCGCCCTCCAGGACGTCGTTGCCCGCGAGCTTGCCGGCAAAGTCGGCGCGAACCTCGGGACGCAGCTCGAAGTTCTTGCCGACGTCGATCCCGAGCATCACGGTGACCTCGCCCTGGCTCAGGGAGGCGTCGGCCGCATCGTAGTGGGTGGCCAGGTACTCACCGCGGGCGGCCACGTTGAGGCGATCGCTGATCACATAGCGACCCATCAGAGAGGCGCCGATCTGGTAGTCGGCGGCGATGTCGTCGAACGCCTTGATGTAGTCGACGTTCAAGTTGAGGCCGAATTTAGGGTTGAGCGTCAGGGCACCGACGAGGTCGAGCAGGAAGCGCAGGTCGCCCGGCGTCGAAGCGCCGGCCAGTTGCGGCTGCTGCTCCTTGCCGAAGTAGGTGGTGGCGACGATGGTCGCCATCTGGTTCGGCGTGATGGTGGCCGAGAGGCCGATCGTCTTCCAGGCGTTCAGGTCGGGGTCGTTGTTCCAGCCGTTGACCACGCTCCCCTGGACGGTCACCTGATCGTTGATCTTCAAGTTCGCGCGGACACCGGTGTGGAGCAGCGGAATGGCGTTGAAGAGCAGCGAGCGAGAGTAGAGCCAGTTCTTGTTCGCCTCGATGACCTCGGCGCCGGCCGTGGTGGTGAACTTACCGAAGTCCATCGTGAGGTTCCCCGGCAGGGAGATCTCGCCGTACGCCTGCTCCATGAGGAACGACGGCTGAACCGGAGCGGTCACCGGGCTGCCTCCATCGAGCGCGCCGTTGATGATCGTCCCCGTCTGTCCGTAGCCCATGTCGATCTGGAGCGAGACGACGTCCAGCGAAGCGTTCATGCTCAACTTGGCCAGGGCCAGGTTGAGGCTGTTGGCGTTCACGTCGAACGCCCGCCCGACGCCGACCGGCATGCCGGCGAGCGCCGGCTGGGGGAACGCCAGCGAGTTCGCGCCTGAGGGCGGCGTGAAGTTGTAGAGGTAGTAAGTGTCCACCAGGCCGCCGAAGGTGAACTTCGGCATCGGACCCGCGGGCGTCGCGGCGGGCGCCGGGGCCGGCGCGGCGGCGGGCGGGGCCATCGGCGCGGGAACCGGAGCGGCGGGGGGCGGCGGC
>DASZVW010000057.1:0-19329 GCA_035546895.1 Polyangia bacterium | reverse complement strand
AAGAAAGGCTTGGCCAGGCGAGTACGGTCGGAACGTCTTGCTCACGTCCGAAGAAGATCACAGCCCCGATCCGCTGTCGATCCTTCTCCTGCCAGGCCGCTGGTGCTCAGGCCGCCTTACCCCGACAGTCTCCTAGGGAGCCGGCCGGCCGGTTACAAGCTGGGGTTGCTGGCGACGGCGTGCTGGATGGGGGGCGTCTGGTCGGACGCCGAGCGCGCGCCGCCGGCAGTCTGGCGCGCGCGCGACGACCAGCGGTGTCGAGACCTGGTGGTCACGGTCTATGGTCAGTTCGACCAGGCCCGCTACGAGCAGATCCGCGAGGACGAGGATCGCGCGGTCGCCGATCTGCTGGCCAAGATCCGGGCGACGGAGCCGGCCGCCACCCGCGAGCGGACGGTGGCGCTTTTCCGTGACGTGGCGGCGGCGATGCACGAAGGGATGTTTGCGCGGCGGGCCGCCGATCGCGTGAAGATCGACTACGACGCGGACGCTGTCGAGGCCAAGCTGAACGACGATCAACGGACGGCCGCCAAGACGCTGGGGACCCACACGGCCCTCGAGCACCTGCTGGTGGTGACGGACGGGAGCGCCACCGACAGGCGCGTGCTCGGTCTGTTGCTGGCGATGGATCGGGTGGAGATGGCCCGCGGGTTGCCGAAGCAGCTTAAGTTCTATGCGATGGGGCACGTCCTGACGACGGTGTTCGACGTGGCGCCGCCGCCCTCGGACGCCCTCAAGCCGACCGCGAATCCCCGGCCTGGTGCTTGGCTGGTCTATCTCACGGGCGTCGCTGCCAGGGTAGGGTACCCGGTGGCGGAGGGGCCTTCGCTCACGCACAAGATGCGGGAGACGCTCGCCTGGACGGGCGTCGGACGCGCGTTTGCCGATCACTTCCGGCAGCAGGCGGTCCGGCTGCCGAACGCGGCGGTGCCGGAGCTGTCGCGGGTCGCGTCCGCGGTGGTCGCCCGCCTCGAGAGCGAGCGCGCCACGGCGGAAGCGACGATCAAGGCACAGGTCGCGGCTCCGAAGACGAACTGAACGTCGGCCGCTCCCTCAGCGGCGCCACGTCGCCAATAACCGCGCGATCCGGTCCGCGAATACCGCGCTCCGGGGATGATCGCTCGGTGGCCCAGTTCCCTCACGTGCGCAGGCGTTGCAGGCGCCGAGGGGACGTTGCGCAAGATTCACCGGTGCGGAGGCTCGAGAGTGCTCCAGCGGCTGAGCATGCGCCTTGCACTGACAGTGGAAGCATGAGCGCCACCAGCCACGCCATCCACCTCGTTCCCGCACGGCCCGTCCAGCGGCCGCCCAGTCAGCGGGCGCTCCTGGCGCGGCAGCTTCCGGTCATTCGAGAGATGCTGGGCACGTTCGACACGCTGACGATCGCCGGCCAGCGCCATTTGATGGAGAAGGTCGTCGGCTTCGTCGACTCGAAGACGCGGGCCGTGGGGCCGCGAATGAGCAACCGCAATCGGGCAACGCTGCTCGAATTGCTGACCCGGCTTCGACAGGAATCACAGCGCCTCGTTCCCGATCCGGTTTGCTTCACGCGCCACGCTGAGAACCTGATCACTTTACTCGATGCCGTCGACTAGCAAGCATCCTTACGAGCCTGCGCGCGCATCCAATACGTAACCGCGCGAACGCCATAGTCTCTTGCATCTTCGCCGAGGCCGGGTTACCTCATCCATGAAATTGGAGCGAGGTCCTCCCGGTGGATCCGAGGCGCGTGCTCATCGTCGACGACAACGTCGAGCTTGCCGAGAACATCGCCGAGATCCTGGCGATGGACGGCCACCTCACCACCGTGGCCGTCAGCGCCGAAGAAGCGCTCGTCATGGCGAAGGACTGCGAGCCCGACTTCGTCGTCACTGATTACCGCCTCCCTGGGATGAACGGGGCTGACTTCGTGAAGCGGCTCCAGTCCAGCGTGCGGGGAACGGTCCGGGCCGTGGTCGTCAGCGCGTACACCGACGATCGGACGATTCGGGAGGCAACGGATGCCGGCGCCGCGTTCGTCGCCAAGCCCGTGGATTTTCAGATCCTGATGCGTCTGCTGACCGACGCATCGGCCTGACGATTCGTGGCCGTTATGTTCGGGCTGTCGGTCCTCGGCGGTGGACTTCAGGGGCTCGGGCTGCACCCGATGCTTCCGACGCTCTTATACGGGTGTAGTCGGCACGTTGAAACGATCCGAGGCCGAGGTCCGCAAGATCTGCGCGCCTCGACGATCTGTCCGGCAATGCTTTCTGGCCTTGACCGCGTCGAGTACTTCGTTGAGCAATGCATCTGACGAGCGGGAGAGCAAAGAGCAGACCGTCGGGCGCTGGTCATAGCGTTGCATGATCCGAGATCGAAGTCCGCAGGACGGGTATTGGTCGAGTGAGAGCGGCAATCGATTGTCGGGAGGATTCATGGGACGTATTCGGCGTCGGTCGGACGAGGTGAGCGGCACAGTCAATGCGGAAGGCAACGGAGAACGGGTTCTCGCCGAACGTTATCGGCACTATGCGATGAACGTCGAGGACCGCTGGCCTCGCATGGCGAAGTTATTGAAAGCCATCGCCGAACGTTACGATTCAGGGGGAACAATCGAGAAGGATCCCACCGTTGCCGAGGCACAGACCTCGAAGGGGTCACCGACGCCGGTCAATCGGACCGGGCGCGTGGGCCGGGCGGGTGGGACCTGCGGTGGAACGGGCTTTGCTCAGCTGGAGGTCGGTGACGCGACGGTCGCGTCTACGAAAACAGGAGAGATGACCATGGCCGATATCGCCATTCAGAAGAGGGGTTCCGGGGAAGCCGGCGCGGTGGCGCGCCGCGATTGGGATCCGTTTCGCGTCGTGCGCGAGATGCTGCGCTGGGATCCATTCCGCGAGATGGCGCCCGTGCCGGCGTTCGAGGTCCCCGGCTATTCGCCGGCGTTCGAGGTGAAGGAGACGAAGGACGGCTTCGTGTTCAAGGCTGACCTCCCCGGTACCAGGGAACAGGACGTCGAGGTGAACGTGGTCGGCAACCGGCTCACCATCTCCGGCAAGCGCGAGGCGGAGAAGGAAGACAAGGGCGACACCTTCTACACCTACGAGCGCTCCTACGGCAGCTTCACCCGCACGTTCACGTTGCCCGAGCAGACCGACAGCGAGCACGTCAAGGCGGAGCTGAAGAGCGGCGAGCTCACGGTGGTCGTTCCGAAGACCCCGGCGGCGGTCGCCAAGCGCGTGCCGGTGGCCTCGGGGGACAAACCGAAGGCCTGACCCGATAGGTGCGAGAGATCGAGCGCGCGGCGGATACCATCCCGGTGCCGGCCGCGCGCCGCTATTGTTGACCGCGTGGATCGGATCCTTTCTTTCGCGGTGTCGACGCTGGCGACGCTGTTCCTGGTGGTCGACGCGCCCGCCGCGGTGCCGCTGCTCCTGGCGATGACGCGGGCCGATTCGGCGGCGCAGCGGCGGCGTATGGCCTTTCGCGCTGCTCTGGCGGCCGGGATCGTGCTCGCGGCCTTCGGCGCGCTGGGGAGCGTGCTCTTCCGCGTGCTGGGCGTCTCGCTGGGCGCCTTCCGCATCGCGGGCGGCATCCTGCTTTTTCTCCTCGCCGTCGACATGTTGCGCGCCCGGCGATCGCGCCAGCGGACCTCTCCGGAGGAGGAGGCCGAGGGGGCGGAGCGGCCCGACGTCTCGATCTTCCCGCTGGCCATCCCGATGCTGGCGGGGCCGGGCGCGACCTCCACCGTCATGGTCCTGGTTTCGCGCGCCGAGAGCGCCTGGCAATACGTCGTGGTGTTCGGCGCCATCGCGCTCACCGCGGCGGCGTCCTATCTGATTCTCCGCAGCGCGGCCGTGGTCGAACGGCGGCTCGGCCGTACGGGGATGAACGTCCTCGAACGCGTGATGGGCCTCGTCCTCGCCGCGACCGCCGTCCAATTCGTCGTCGAGGGCGTCGCGAACGTCCTCCCCGTGGTGCTACGCGGGGCAGGGCAGCGGTGACCGCCGCCGGCGGATCAGGGTGCGTCCGCCGCGGCGGCACGGTTCCGCTCGTGACGGCGGCGACCGCGCTCCTCGAGCTGACGGCGCACGGTCCCGAAGGCGTCACGGACGGCGATCCGCGCGTTGGCGTGCATCGCCCGCTGGTCAGGGGAGCTGCCGACGACCACATGAGCGCCTGGAACACTGACCTCCACGACCACCCGATAGAGGCGTCCCCGCCGCTGGTGGCGGTGCGGCAGCTCGACGGCTACCCGGCAGCTCACGATACGGTCGAACGACCTCTCGAGCTCGTCGATCTCCCCCTTGATCAGAGCTTCGAGGCTCGGGCTGGGGAGGAGCCCCTGAAAGGTGACGCGCGGTGGGACAGTGGTAGGCATCGGTGTCACTCCATCTCCGGCGCGGCGGCCGGCGCCGGCTTCGGCTCGGGCAGCTCCGTCAGCGTTGCCTCGGTCAGCAGGAGGACGCTGGCCACCGAGACCGCGTTCTCCAGCGCTATCCGGACGACCTTGGTCGGGTCGATGATCCCGGCCTCGACCAAGTCGACGTAGCGTCCGGTCGCCGCGTCGAGGCCCAGGTTGGGGTTGGCGCTGGTCGAGCGCACCTTCTCGATCGCCACCCCGGCGTCGATCCCCGAGTTGAGCGCGATCTGTCGCGCCGGCTCGGTCAGCGCCTGGCGCAGCACCCGCAGCCCCGTTCGCTCGTCCCCGTCGGCGTTGCCCTCCTCGGCACTCACGGCGTCGATGGCCCGCAGCAAGGCGACGCCGCCCCCGGGGACGAGCCCCTCGGTGACGGCGGCCTTGGTGGCGCTGATGGCGTCGTCGAAGGCGTCCTTGCGCGCCTTGAGGTCGCTCTCGGTCGCCGCCCCCACGTGGATGACGGCCACGCCCCCGGCCAGCTTGGCCAGGCGTTCCTGCAGCTTCTCCTTGTCGTAGTCGCTGGTGCTCTTCTGGATCTCTTTGCGGATCTGCTCTACCCGTCCCACGATCGCCTTCTTCTCCCCTTCGCCGCCGATGATGGTGGTGTTGTCCTTGTCGATCACCACCCGCCGCGCGCGCCCGAGGCTCTCGAGCGTGACCTTGTCCAGCTTGAGCCCCGTCTCCTCCGCGATGAGGCGGCCGCCGGTGAGGGTGGCGATGTCGTCGAGCATCGCCTTCCGCCGGTCGCCGAACCCAGGGGCCTTCACCGCCGCGCAGGCGAGCGTCCCGCGGAGCTTGTTGACGACCAGCGTGGCGAGCGCCTCGCCTTCGACCTCCTCGGCGACGATTAGCAGCGACCGGCCGGCCTTCACCACCTGCTCCAGCACCGGGATGAGGTCATGGAGGGAGGCGATCCGCTTCTCGTGCAGGAGGATGACCGGAGACTCGAGGACGCACTCCATCCGCTCGGGGTCGCTGACGAAATAGGGAGAGAGGTAGCCGTGGTCGAACTGCATCCCCTCCACCACCTCCAGCGACGTCTCGGTCCCCTTGGCCTCCTCGACGGTGACGACGCCGTCGCTGCCGACCTTCTCGAGGGCGTCGGCGACCAACTCGCCGATCGCGGGGTCGTTGTGGGCGGCCACCGTGGCCACTTGGGCCTTCTCCTTTCGGGAGACGACGGCGCGCGAGAGCTTCTTGAGCGACGCGATCGCCGCGGCCAATCCGCGATCGATCCCGCGCTTGAGATCGATGGCGCTGGCACCGGCGGCGACGTTGCGCAGCCCCTCGGCGTAGATGGCGTGGGCCAGGACGGTCGACGTGCTGGTGCCGTCGCCGACCGCGTCGCCGGTTTTCTGAGCGGCCTGGCGCAGCATCTGGGCGCCCAGGTTCTCCTCGGGGTCCTTGAGATCGATCTCCTTGGCGATCGTGACGCCGTCGTTGCAGACGAGCGGCACGCCCCACTTGCGTTCGATGAGGACGCACTTGGACTTCGGACCGAGGGTGACGCGGACGGCGTCGGCGATCTGGGTCGCCCCGCGCAGAACCTTGGTCCGGGCGTCGGCGCTGAACAAGAGGTGCTTGTGGGCCATTGGCTGATCTCCTTGCGCTCGCCCTATGCGAACGCCGTACCGATCGCGCTCCGGGGGCCTGACCCGGTGGCTGGGCCCGGACCTGTTGGTGACTGGCGCAGCTTCTTCGGGGACAAGGTTCCCGCTGCGCAAAGATTGCGCCGACGGTGCCTAACCACGGTCCAACGGCGGCGTGTACATCTCGGCCACGATCCGACCGAGCAGGTCGCCCCGGGTGAGCATGCCGATCAACTTCCCGTTGGTGACGACCGGCAGGCAGCCGACCCGATGGGAGAGCATCCGGGCGGCCGCTTCTCCGATGTCGGCCTCTGGATCCGCCACCACCGGCGGTTTCGCCATGGCGGTCCGGACCAAATCGGAGGGACCGTCCAGCCGGCGGCTGTCCGCGAGGCGCGCGAGGATGTCGCGCTCCGAGATCACGCCCACCACCTGGCCGTCCCGCACCACCGGCAGGTGCCGGCAGGGGGTCCAGGTCATCCGGTGCGCGGCGGCGGCCAGGCTGTCGTCCTCGCCGATGCTCAATAAGTTGTCCGTCGTCATCACCTCACGAACCTTCATGGCATTCCCTTCCTTTCTCCTCGTGCCTGCGCACGCTCAGAACCAGATCCCCATGACCAGGGCCGGCATGGCCCAGCCGAGGACCTTGTTGCGAGCGAAGCCGCCCGCGTCGAAGTTGCCGGCGGCCGTCAGGGTGAGCCCCGCGTCCAGGGAGACACCGGTCCCGCCCGAGAGCCAGCGGAGGCCGGCCCGAGGGCTGAGGGCGGGAAGGGACTGGTGAAGCCCCGGGTGGACGAAGTACTCGGCGAGCAGCGAGAGGTGGGACGTGACGTCGCCCCAGCGCCCGGGCGTCGCCGAGACGCCGACGCCGCCCGCATAGGCCGGCCCGCACGAGCTGTCGCAGATGGCGACGAAGAGGATCTGCGCCTCAGCGTCCAGCGCGAAGACCCCCTTCTGAAGCTCGACGCCGCCGCCGACGCCACCGACGACGTGATTGGCGGCCATGGCCGGCAGCTGGAGCTGGTCGCGGACAGTCCAGGGGGACGACGCCACCGGCGGCGGCTCGGCGGCGGCCTGCGCGGTCACGAGGAGAAGAGGGGCGACCAGGTGGAGCGGGATCATGGGCACCGCTCGTCTGGCTCGACGCGCAGGCGATCGTCGATGGCCTGCACGCCGCGTGTTCCCCGGATGGCGCCCAGGATCGCGGTGCGCTCTTCACGTGACTGCACCATCCCCTCCACGATCACGTGGCCCTCGGCGACCTTGAGGGTCAGGTGCGCCGCCTCGCGGACCGCCCGGCGATTGAGGGCCTGGCGGATCGAGGCGGCGACGGCGTCGGGCTCGAGCACCCGGCTGACCTGCAGGCGGTTGTCCAGCCTTCTCACCCCCTTGAGCCGGCCGACCACGCGCTCGACCTCCTCGCGCTGGATCGGCGTCGTCACGATCCCCACGAGGACGACGACCCCTGCCGTCACCGTGGAGCAGATCGCCTTATCGGGGATCAGCGCGTCCCACTCGAGCGCGTGCCGGACGGCCATGGCGAGGTCGGTATCCGTCAAGTGAGCCTCCTGCGCGCTCTTGACCTGCAGCTCGTTGGCGACGTCCTTGACGCCGGCGACACGATGAGCGGCCTCCACCGCGGCGGCGCTGGTCGCCAGGTCGTCGACCGTCCCGCCGAGCGTGACGACGCCCTGGTCGACCTGAACGCCGATCTGCCTCTCGTCGATCCGGCTGTCCCAGGCGAGCTCGCTCAAGACGTCGTTTCGGACGTCCAGATCGGTCTTCCCGGTCGGCGGCACGACTGGCTCGGTGGTCATGCCCCCGGGAAGAGCAACTGTCGTGCCCGCGGCGCGCCCGGTTCGCATCACCGCCTCAGTCGCGTGGGCGGTAGTCCGCGTGGCAGCGCACGCAGGTCTCGGCGAGCTTCCCATACGCGTCGGAGACCTTCGCGGGGTCCGCCAGGCGGGCGCTCCGGGCGAGGACGCGCGCCGCTGCCTTGAGATCGTCCTGGCGGACGAAGAACTTCTCGGGGATCGAGGCGTTGAGCTCCGTCGCGTCGTTCGTGAGAGGTCGGCTCAGATTGACGTCTGCGGCGATCTTCTCGGCCCGCTCTGTGATCTGTTCACAGTCGAAGAGCAGGATCGCCGAGACCAGATCGCTCATATCTTGCGCGTGCGAGGTCATCCGCTCTTTGATGAGGGTGCGCGCCGCCGGCGAGAGCGGCTCGGGGGGACCTTCTCGATCGGGCGGCGTGATCGCCTGAGCGAGCTGTGCGATCTGGGGCGGCTGGGCCGCCTCTCGGCTCGCGCAAGCGGACAGAGCGGCCAGCAGGAACCACGGTCCTGTCTTCTTCATGTCCCGATCCCGAGCAAACAGGGGGCCAGGCCTCTCTCCAGCCAACCCCCACGGAGACACGAATATTTTGCGCCACCGTTTGGCTCGCGCGCAGGTCCTGCACGTGGCGGCCCGCGCGGAACCTGCGCGTCGGACGAATGGTTCGAAAGGACGCCGCGGTAAGGCTTGGCACCGCGCGTGCAAAGTCGGCGGTCCCGAAAGGAGACGATTCAATGACGACGACCGAGAGCTCGAAGACGCTGACCTTGGGGGCAATGGTGGAGAAGCTGGTGGCGCGCGCGGATGCGATTGCGGGCGAGGGCGCCCCGGCGGCCGACCTGGCGGCGCACAGCTTGGAGCGAGTGCTGGCGCGCGGGGGCAACCTGCGGTTGGCCGCCGCGCTGGCGGGGTTGGCCCGGGAGCTTGCCCCGGGCTCCTCGACCGCGCGGCGCCGGTTCGAGACGCCGTCGCTCGTGTTGGCGCGCGCGGCCTAGCGGCGGAGTGGCCATGACCGTCCTCTGTGCGACCGACTTTTCCCCTTCGTCCCGCACGGCCATCCGGCTCGCGGCCAGCCTGGCCCGCCGCCGGGGAAAGACGCTCCGGCTCCTCCACGCGGTCGAGCCGCTCGGCGTCGATCCGGCCGTCGCCATGGTCGCCAACGCGGCCTGGGAGGCCGAGATGGTCAACACCGCCCAACAACAGCTCGACATGATCGCCGGGGAGATCCGATCGAATGGTCTGTCCGTGGAGACGTTCGTCGCGGAGGGCCACGCGGCGGGCGTGATCCTGGAGGCGGCTCGGGCACAAGAGACCTCATTGATCGTGGTGGGATCGCACGGCCGCAAGGGGGTGGCGCGCCTCGCGCTCGGGAGCTGCGCCGCGAAGGTGGCCTGCTCCGCGCCTTGTCCGGTCCTGGTCTCGCGCGAGACGGGCGTCGATTTCGCGCGCTGGGAGTCGCCGGAGCCGCTGCGGTTGGCGCTGGCGACTGACGGATCCGTGGCGACGGGAGCGGTCTTCTTCTGGGCGCGGACGGCGGCGCCGACCTCGCCCGAGGCCGTGACGCTGGTGCGGGTCTACTGGCCGCCCCAGGAAGGGGCCCGCTACGGGATCGACGATCCCTGGCTGGGGAACGAGGGGCAGCCGAAGCTCCTGGCGCTGATCGAGCGCGACCTCCGGCACGCGTCGGAGGCTCTGGCCGGCGCGCACGTCCCACCGGTCCGGTTGCAGGTCGCCCTTCGGAACGGCGGCGAGGAGCTGGCGGAGAGCGCGCCTGGTCTGGGCGTCGACGCGCTGGTGATCGGAGTCCCGAAGCACCGCCTCGGTCACTGGACGCCGATCGCGCCGAAAGCGGTCCTGAGGGCGGCGCGGCTGCCGGTGTTCTGCATCCCGGAAGGGGTCCAGCCGGCCGCGCGGCGCATCCCGCGGTTCCGGTCGGTGCTCATCGCCGCCGACCTCTCCGACGTTTCGAGGGGAGCGATCTTGCCTGCCTATGGCCTGCTGGCGGGCGGCGGGCAGGCGCACCTCTGCTATGTGCGGACGCGGGAGCCGCCGACGGCGCGGCCGATGCCCGCCGCGCCGTCGCTCTCCGGCCGGGAGCGCATGGAGATCGAACAGCGACTGCGATCCCTGGCGCCGGCCGAGGCCGCGGAGCACGGGATCGGGACCCACGTCTCGGTGCTGGAAGGGGAGTCCGTGGTGGGCGCCATCCTGCAGGCGGCCGAACGGCTCGACGTCGACGCGATCGCGCTCGCCTCGCACGGGCGCAGCGGGCTCGGCCGCCTGCTGGTCGGCTCGGTCGCCGAGGAGGTGGCCCGGAAGTCCTCGCGGCCCGTGCTCATCGTTCACGCCGCCGATTGAACCGAGGCGACGCTCCGGCGAAGATCGGCCTCATGCTGATGAAAGAGGTCCTGGAGCGCTGTCGCGTCGGCGAAGGGGAGACCGTCGATCTGAAGGAGCGGCCCACGTCGGTGAAGCTGCTCTACCGGTCGAAGGAGGAGTACCACCAGCTCCTGGCCGACCACGTGGAGCGCCTCCAGACGCTCCAGCGCCTGCTGTACGCGTCGAACCAGCACGCGCTGCTGGTGATCTTTCAGGCCATGGACGCGGCGGGAAAGGACGGCGCCATCGCCCACGTCATGTCCGGCGTGAACCCGCAAGGCTGCCAGGTCTTCAGCTTCAAGCACCCGAGCGTCCAGGAGCAGGAGCACGACTTCCTCTGGCGAACGACGCGCTGCCTGCCGGAGCGCGGACAGATCGGGATCTTCAACCGCTCTTATTACGAGGAGGTCCTGATCGCGCGCGTCCACCCGGAGATATTGAAGTCCGAGGGGCTCACCCGGCACGAGACGCGCCGCGGGAAGATCTGGCGGCGGCGTTACGAATCGATCGTGAGCCTGGAGCGCCACCTGCACCGCAACGGCACGCGAATCATCAAGTTCTTCCTCCACCTGTCGAAGGGCGAGCAGCGCAAGCGATTCCTGCAGCGCATCGACGATCCGGACAAGCGCTGGAAGTTCAGCCTGGCCGATCTGGAGGAGCGGAAGTACTGGAACCAGTACAGGCACGCCTACGCGGCCTGCTTGAGCGCCACCAGCTCGTCCCACGCGCCGTGGTACGTCGTACCGGCCGACGACAAGAAGAACGCGCGGCTCATGGTGTCGCAGGTCATCGTCGAGACGCTCGCCGCCATGAAGATGCGCTACCCGACGCTGTCGGAGGCACGGCTCCGGGAGTTGCGGGCCATCCGACGGCAGCTCGCCAAATCGTAGGCCGGCGCGCAAGGCTTTCGCCGCTCGGCGCGCCGGCGCAACATCTGCGCGGCCCGTGCCCGCGGCGTTGGCTCTCCCCCTGGAACGGCCGTTGCATTTCCAGTTGGCCAGCCATGAAGATCGTATGCGCCGTCGATTTCACCGAGCGGAGCCGGGCCGCCGCTCAGGTGGCCGTGGAGCTCGCCCGTCGCGCGGGCGGCTCGGTGGAGCTGGTGTACGTCACCAAGCCGGGCACCGTCGACATCCTGGCCCTGGCGGCGGACGCCGTCGTCCTCGAAGAGGAGGTCCGGGCCGAGATCGAGTCGCGCCTACGCGGGGAGAGCGCGCGCCTCTCGACGGCCAGTGTTCCCGTGACGTTCTACATCCGCGAGGGCGACATCGAGCTGGCGTTGCTGGCCCGGGCGAATGAAGTGAAGGCCGACCTGATCGTGACCGGGACGCACGGTCGCTCGGCTTTGCGCCGGCTCTTGCTGGGCAGCGTCGGCGAGGAGATCGCCCGCCGCGCTCAGCGCGCCGTCCTCGTCGTTCCACCCGAGGTCGCGCGGCTCGGCGCGCCCGAGGACTCGGGCCGGCGCTTGCGGGTCGCGGTGGCGCTCGACGGCCGCTCGGCGAGCGAGGGCGCCCTGGCCTACGTGCGCTCTCTGCGCGCACAGGTCCCCTGTGACGTGACGATCCTCCGGCTCTATTGGGCTCCGGAGGAGTTCGAGCGCCTCGGCCTCACCGGACCCCGCGATCTGTTCGAGCCCGACGCCGCCGTGGTCGCCGATCTCGAGCGCGCCCTCCGGCTGGAGGTCGGGGCCCTGCCGGGAGCTGGGATCACCTCGTTCGTGATCGAGCCGTCCTGGGGCGATCCGGCGAGCCGCATCCTGGAGCTCGCGCGTCGCCGCGAGCAGGATCTCCTCGTCGTGGGGGCCGAGAGCCGCCAGGGTGTCGCGCGTCTGGCCCATCCGGCGGTCGCCGAGCGGATCGCGCACGAGGCGTCGCGCCTCCCGGTGGTCTTCGTCCCGGCGACCGAGCCTGGGAGTTCGGCGAACGTCACCCCCGGGATCTTCACCGTCCTGGCCCCGACCGATCTCTCGGAGGTCGGCAACCAGGCCGTCCGCTACGCCTACAGCCTGCTGGCGCACGGCGGCGTCGTCGAGCTCTGCCACGTGCACGAACGGAGCCTCCCCTCGCCGCCCTACGCCTACGAGCGTCCCGAGGGGAAGCTGAGCGACATCGATCGCAAGCTGCTCGAGGTGGAGCTGCGCGCCCTCATCCCGCGCGATGCAGGGGGGCGCGGGATCACCACCCACGTGACCGTGATCGACGGCGGCCGCGCGGCCAAAGCCATCGTCCAGGCCGCCGAGCGCTTGGTCGTCGACGCCGTCGTGCTCGGATCGCACGGGAGAGGCGGCGCCGTTCACGCGCTGCTCGGCTCGGTCTCGCGCGACGTGGTCCAGAACAGCCGCCGTCCCGTCCTGGTCGTCCCCGGCTCCCGCCAGTGAGTCTGTGACCGCCGGCAGCTCGGACCCTTACGAGGAAAGGATCGAACCCGCTAAGGAGCCTCCGGCGCGACCGGCGGGCTCGCCATTTCGACGACGATCTCGACTGCCGGCGGATGGACGAGCGTCCCGTACGCCGGACAACTCTTGATGGCGCGGGTGAGCCCGGCGACCTGGCGCTCGTTGAGCGCGATGGGAACGCGCACCCTCAGGGACAGGTGCCCAATTCGTGCGACCGGGGCGCGTTCCTTCTCCGCGTCGACTTCGACCGCCAGCCCGTCGGGTGGCAGGCCGCGCCCGTACAGGTAGGCCGCGGCGTAATAGTGGGCGCAGGCGCCGACCGCCACCGTCATGACGTCGAGCGGCGAGGGCCCGCGATCGCCACCACCCGGCACCGTCGTAGGTTGGTCGAACACCAAGTCGTGCTCGCCCACGCGGACGCGGCTTCCCACCTTGCCGATCGATTCGATAGTCGCCTTCATGACCCGCTAGTTGGTGCCGGCTCTCACGAGAACAGCTTCTTCGCGCGCCCGCGCCCGGACCTCGTCGACGATCTTGGCGTCATCACTGACGATCTCGATCGTTCCCGACGTGCTCCCGGCGCGGATGTCGATGCCCTTCACATAGAGCGGGCAACTCGATGCGGCGCCGAAGCCGCGCGCCCGGGCGAACGCGAGGTGACACCGCATGTGAGCCAATACCGCGTCGGCGCGGGTCCCGCTCGCCAATTGGACGCGGACGCCGGCGGGGATGTCGGTGATGGCGACCACCGGACCCAACAAGGGGCAGGCCGGACGCGTCTCCGGTGGAAACTGCTTGCACTCCGCCTCCTCGAACTGCTCGAGCGCGGCGGCGGTGGCCTCGTGCTGCCTGGCGTGTTCGGTGAGGACGCGGGCCCGTTCGAGGTGCTCGCTCCTCGCGTTGTAGACGTTCAGGTCGTAGTAGTACCCCTGCGGGTTGTTGCCGCCGCTCGCCGCCAGGTTGGGCTCCGGCATCGGCGTCCGGGCGGCGTGCAGCTCCCGATCGGCCGCCGCCGACTCGGTCTGGGCCAACTGCCGGTCTCTCTCCGCGGTCGTGTCGTCTGGCCGCGTGGCGGCCTGATTCTGGCCGCAGCCAAGCGTCAGTCCCAGCAGCGCAGCGGTCACCATGTTCGTCAGTCGCATCGTGGTCCCTCCTCCCGTCGGGAGCAAAGCAACGGGTGGGCCATGGCGCTCCGACGGGCGCTACGCAATTCGACCGCGTCATCGAACACGGACCACGTGAAAAATGCCGACGACGGCGCCCGCCGGCGAAAGATTGGCGTCGGCCGCCGGCGCTCGCCATCAGGCAGTTCCAGACGAGGCCGGGCCAAGCGCGGCCCGAATCAGCGAAAGCAGGCGCTGGATGTCAATGGGCTTGCTGAGGACCTCCGTCAACCCCGCCTGGCTGGCTTCGTCCGCGTCGGGGTCGGCAATCCATGCCGTCGCCATGATCGACGGGATCGTGCGTCCTGTCGTACGAAGCGCGCGGAGAAGCGCCGCCCCACTCATTCCGGGGAGGCGGTGGTCGGTCAGGATGAAGTCGACGTGGTGCTCGTCGATCTCTGCCAGCGCCGCCTCGGCCGAGGGCACGGCGACCGCTTCGTGGCCGAGCATCCCGATGATCTCCTGAAGGTTTTCGGCGAGGGCGGGGTCATCCTCGACGATGAGGACGCGACGGGCTGTCTGGCCGGTCGATAGTTGATCCGTGAGGCCCGCGCCCACCGTGAGCGCCCCCCGTTCGAGATCCATACTGGCTTTTTGTAAGGGCGAAGCGCTCGCCTTCAATCCGAAACCGAAGACCGGGATCGGGAAGCAGGGAGTCGACTACGGCGGAGGGCAGCCTCCCGTCGCGGCGCTACACGGAGACTGAATCCGGAGATGGTCGGTCACCGACTTCACGCCGCGCGTCCCCCGTACGGCGCCCAGGACCGCTTCCTTTTCCTGCCAGCTGTGGACGGTTCCCGTGACGTTCAGCTGGCCGCCGACGGCCCGGATGTCGATCCGGCCCGCTTCGCGTTCGGCATGCCGCTCGAGCGCCTTCTCGACCGCCTTCTTGGTCGCGGTGACATCGACGTTGTCGATCGGCGCGACCTCGATCCGATTGATGACGCGCTTGACGCCGGTGAGGCGCTCGATGGCGTGCTCGGCGTCGAATCTCTGGCTCCAGTAGGGGACCTGGCCATCGAGCGTCACGTGACCGTGCGAGACGGTCGTGCGGATCATCTCGTGCGGGACCAAAGTGTCCCATTCGATGGCGTGCCTCACGACCCGCGCGATCTCCGCGTCGGTCTTCAGGGCATCGCTGGGAAGGGTCACCGTGAGATCGTTCGCCACGTCGAGGACGCCGCACACGCGGTGCGCGACTTCGGCCGCCGCCCGGAGCTTGGCCCAACTGTCCACGGTCCCGCTCAGCGTCACGACGCCCTGCTTGACGACGACGCCCACCTCGGCGGGGACGAGCCGCGTGTCCCAGGACAGCTCGCGGATGACGTCCTGCTGAATCTCGGTGTCGGTCTTTTGCACATGTCTCATGTCCGTCTTCTCCGGCTGGTGTTGCGGTCTGCCCGACGGTTGACTGCAAGGATGGGGCCCGAGGTCGGGCTGCCGACGTCGTCAGGTGCCGCGCGGCGGGCCCGGAACCACCAGGACCGGCTTGGGGGATCTCGCCAAGACCTCGTCGGTGGTCGTTCGGTGGTCGCTCCGACCGGTCGCGGCCCCACCCTGACCGGCCATGACCACCAGATCGGGCGCGAAGCGGCGGATCGCTTTGATGATGGCCTCGCTGGCGACGGCGCCGGCGGCGACGAAGGTCCGTGTACGGACGCCGCGGCGATCGACGTCGGGCGGGACCAGCGCCAGCAGGCAGCTCTCTATCTCCTCCTGTCGGCTCAGATCGAGGCCGAAGTCGTCCGGCATTGCGACGTGGGCCAGCACCACCTCACCATGGTCCGAGAGCATCCGGTAAGCCTGCGCGACCGCCAGGTTTCCGGATGGGGAGAAGTCGGTCACCGCCAGGACCGTGTGGACCGGCCCCGTGGTCTCGAGATCGGGTGTGCCGGGCGCCTTGGGAACGCAGACGACCGGCAGGTGGGACCCGCGTACGGTGGTCAGGGACGTCGATCGGCGGGCCTGGCTGGTGCCGATGACGAGGAGGTCGGCGCCATCGGTTTCGGCTTCCCAGGCGAGCGGATCGTCCTCGCCGCCCCAGTTGGGCCGGACGCGCAGGGCGAAGTCGGTACCGACCTGAGCGTGAACGTGGGCGCGAAGGTCGCGGGCCAAGCTGTCGACGACCTCGGCGTTCGTCTCGAACGGCTCTGGCGGCTCGAAGCCGAGCCGGGCGTGCTCGCGGGCTGGGACGTAGAGGTGGACCACGTGGACCTCGCAGGGCGTCCGCTCGCGCAACCCACGGAGCCAGGCGAGCGCGGCGTCGCTGGCGGGCGAGAAGTCGACACCGACGACGATCTTGAGCGTCCCGCCGGGGTGGGCCCCGGCCAGGTGCCCGACGGCGGTGGCGGGGACCACCACGATGGGACAGGGGGTCTCGCGGATGGCGTGCTCGGCGACGCTGCCGTGGAAGAGTCGTTTGGCCCCTCTTCGCCCATGGGTGCCCACGACCAACAGGCTGGCGCCGGCCGAGCGCGCGTGGTGGGCGATGTCATGGGGGGGGCCGTACTGGACATAGGTCCGGACGTCGACGCCCACCGCCCGCAGCTCCTCTGCCTCGATGGCGATCGCCTTCTCGGCCGATCGGCGCAGGTCGTCGATGACCCCCTGGTCGAGGACATCCGGCGAGAAGGCCGGCGGGGCCTCGAACAGGTGAAATAGCTCCAAGGGAGCGCCGAACAACCGGCTGAAGGCGGCGGCGGTCGAGACCACGGCCGTCGACTGGTTCGAGAAATCGGTCGCGCAGACGATGAGACCCATGCCGGAATGAGAAGCAGCAATCGTGCCTGTACTCAAAGCCCCGGGCGGAAGTCGGCGTGACAGCGCACGCAGGTCTCGGACATGTGCCCGTAGGCTTCGGCGACGCGGTAGGGGTTCTGGCTCCGGGCGGCGTCGCTCAGCGCGCGCGCCGCCCCCTTGAGCTCGTCCTGCCGGACGAAAAACTTCTCGGGAAGCCCGGCGTTCAGCTCGGTTGCGTCGTGCGAGGTCGGCCGGCTGAGATTGACGTCGGCCGCGATGCTCTCCGCGCGGGTGATGATCCGTGAATATTCGAGGAGCATGATTGCGGAGACGAGGTCGCTCATGTCCTCGGTGTGCGACGTCATGCGATCGACGAGGATGGCCTTCGCTTGTGGCGACAGCGGCTGCGGCGGATCGCCGCGGTCGGGTGCGTTGATGGCGCGGGTCAGTTGGTCCATCTGCGGGGGCTGGTTGGCCTGCTTGCTCGCGCAGGCGATGGAGAGGGCGAACGCCCCCAGGGCAAGGATCGACAGGGTAAGACGTTGCGTCCTGAACATGCACCTCGCTTGAGCAAGCTATGGGCCAGCGGCGTTTGCCGGGCCTCGCGCGCCGGCCTGGGCGAAGGTCTTGCGTGGTCGCCGACGCCGGGCGCAGAAGCTGCGCGGCCCACCGCCGTCCTCAAGGGTGAGCGGTCGGGACCCGCCGGGCCGCGGCGCGCGCGGCGATCTCGCCCTGGCGGGAGTAGTCGATCGACTCGGCCAGGATGCGCGCCGCTTCGGCGGGGGCGTGGAAGCCCATCGAGTTCTCGGCGGCCACGAAGTCGAGGCGCCACTGCGCCTTGCGTTGCAGGTCGAGGGCAGGGTCCAGGTCGCTGGGAGCGACTCCTGTCTTCTTGGCGTCGCCGATCGCGTCCAGCATCGCCATGGCGGCGGTGGCGGCGCGTTCCAGGAGCGCGTGCGTCCGGTCCTGGATGGCGGCCACGCGTGCCTGGATCTCGCTCTCGTCGTAGGGGTGGCAGACCTGGCAGGCGCGGCTCACGTTCAGGAGCGGGCTTCTGACCCAGTGGTCGGAGACCTTCATCGCCCCTTCGCGCTTGTAGGGCATGTGGCAGTCGGCGCAGGCGACGCCGGACCGGGCGTGGATCCCCTGGCTCCACATCTCGAATTCGGGGTGCTGGGCCTTCAAGACCTCGGCGCCCGTCTCCGCGTGCTGCCAGTCGTAGAAGCGATGGCCGTCGGGGAACTTGTACGTGTCGTAGGTGTGCTCGATCTCCTCGACCCTGAGGCCCTCCTTCCAGGGATAGAACAGCGTCGTCTTGGGGCCGCAGTAGTACTCGACGTGGCACTGGCCGCAGACGAACGACCGCATCTCCTGCCGGGAGGCGTCGGTGTTCGGGTCGTAAGGGCGCGCCCGGTCCGATGTTCGCCAGCGCTCGATGCTGGGGATCTGCGGCGTCGGCTCGGCGCTCTCCGCCAGCGCCCGGATGCCGATCAGGAAGCCGGGGCGCGTGACCCGCAAGGTCATCAGCTTGGGATCGTGGCAGTCGACGCATCCCACGGGTTGGGCGCCGTCGGCGTGCTCGAAGCGCTGCTCGGCGCCGCCCGCGACCGAATTGGACGAGCCGGTCTTCACCACCTCGGCGTGGGCCTCGGCGTAGGGCATGCGGCCGAGCACGGCGAAACCCTTGAAGACGTCGCCGTCGCCGAGGCGTCGGTACGTCGGGATCATCGAGGTGTGGCAATGGAGGCAGTTGCCGGGTTGCGGCCGCTCCGTGACCCGCTTGGTGTGCTCCTGGTCGTCGAGCATGTGCGCGTGGCCGCGGCGATCCCGGTAGTCGACCGAGAATGCGTACCCGGCGAAGAGCCGCTTGAGCCAGGGATCGCGGTCGATCTTCTCCGCGGGCAACGCCTCCGAGCCGCCGTACTGGGTCCGGCTGACGTCCGCGGTCCGCCGGTACCCGTCCATCTGCCGAGGCCAGTTCATCCCCCACGGCGTCGGATCAGTTGTTTCCTCGTCGACTTCCACCAGCCGGACATACGGGTTTTTTGCCTCCTGCTTCCGCTGGAAGATGTTGGTCAATAAGGCGACCGCGGCGAAGGCGGCGACGATGGTCCCGGCGAAGACCCCGCCGACGATCAGGGTGGTGCGCCTCTTGGTCGGAGCTTCCGCGGTCATCACGATCTCCTGGTTCGGGTCAATCTCGGGCCCCGTGGCCGACGTTGCGGTGGCAGTGGACGCAGCGAAGCTCGTCGGGTGTTTGCCCGGCGCCGACGAGGGCGTCATGGACGAAGTCGCCGTGACAGCGGACGCAGTTGGCCTGCAAGATGTCGGCGTTCCGCGGCTTGATCAGGATCGGCTCGTGGAAGTCCTGCAGCGTAAACCCCTTCGAGTGGTGGTAGCCGTTCAGGGCCTTGGCCAGGTACTTCCCGAAGAAGTCGTGCGGCAGATGGCAGTCGATGCAGCGGGCGTCGCCGTGGTGCGGCCCGCGCGACCACGACGCGAACTGGTCGTTCATGATGTGGCAGTTCGCGCAGGCCTTCGGATCGGTCGAGAAGTAGGAGAGCCCCTCCGCGTAGCTGAAGGTGAACGCGCAGAGCCCGACGACCGCCCCGACCAGCACGACGAGCACCAGGACTCTGCGACGTCGCGGCCGGGACGGCATCGGGGTGGACGTGCTCCGAGAGCTCGGCGGTTGAGAGCGCCCGGTCAGCCCGGGAACTCCTTGGTGTCGGTGTCACGGCGGCCGCCCGTGAACACCGTGGGGCGCGCCTTGGCGTCGGCAGAGGGCGCGGGCTGGTTCTGGGCGATCGGATCGTCCTTGAGCAACGGTTG
>DASZVW010000056.1:0-7553 GCA_035546895.1 Polyangia bacterium | reverse complement strand
CGTCCCACGCCCAGCGCGGGGATCATCACCTCGGCGGTGACGCCGCCGGGGAGCGCGCCCCGCGTGACGCCGCCCGTCTCCAGCGTCGAGGGCGAGCGCGCCAACGTCACCCAGACGCTGTCGGAGGCCGACCTCCTGGCCAGCGCGCCGCCGCCCCCCCGGCGGCCTGCGCCGCCGCCGCTGCCGGGGCTCGACCGCCACCCGCCGTCTGGCCGGGTGGGGCTGCCGCGGGTGACGCCGCCCGTCTCCAGCCTGTCGGGCGAGCGCGCCAACGCGACGCAGACGCTGTCCGAGTCCGACCTCATCCCCCCGGGCGCCGGCAAGCCGCCGCCGGTGCCGGGGCCGAAGAAGACGTAAAGAAGACGTAGCCGTTCGCCGGAGTCGCTTCCCAGGCACCAGGAGATCCCGCTGACCACCACCCCCGCCGCCGAGGAGAAGGACCGCGCCGACGTCGAGCGCGTCCGCATGAGCTTCGTCGAGCACCTGGCCGAGCTGCGGCTGCGGCTGCGCAACTCGGCGATCGTGTTCCTGATCGCGATCGGCGTCTCGTTCTACTTCGTCAAGAACTACTTCGACTTCCTGACCCGCCCCGCGCGGGCCGCCTGGATCGTCGCGCTGGCCGGCCAGGAGCCGGTGTTCCGCTTCGCCAGCCCGACGGAGCCGTTCTGGGTCTACACCAAGCTGGCGCTCTACGGCGCGCTCCTGGTGGCGAGCCCCTTCATCTTCTGGGAGCTGTGGCGGTTCGTGGCGCCCGGTCTCTACCGGAAGGAGAAGAAGATGGCGCTGGTCGTCACCGGCGCCACCGCCGCCTGCTTCATCGGCGGCGCGCTGTTCGGCTACGCCGTCCTCTGCAAGCCGGCGCTGTCGTACATGCTGTCGTTCGCCGAGGCGTTCCCGACCGGCGCGCTGCACTTCAAGATCGAGCCGGCCGTCATGATGGACGAGGTCGTCGGCTTCATGCTGGCGATGATGATCGGCACCGGCGTGGCGTTCGAGCTGCCGGTCATCCTGGCGGTGATGGGCTGGCTGGGGCTGGTGACGGCCAAGGGGCTCTGGAAGTTCAACAAGTACGCCTTGGTGCTGGCGTTCATCGTGGGCGGCGTGCTGACGCCGGGGCCGGACGTGCTGTCGCAGGTGCTGATGTCTACGCCGCTGTTCGGCCTCTTCAACGTGTCGATCCTGGTCGTCTGGCTGATCGAGCGCGCCGCGCGCAAGCGGCTGGCGGCGCTGGCCAAGGAGACGGGCGCCGACCTGGTCCCCACCACCGACGACTGAGCGGCGCCAGGGCGCTGACACCGGCGCGCCGTCGAGGAACGGGCAAAAAATTTGACGCCTGGGAGGGCCCGGTGAAGATGGGACCAGGTGATCAATGCTGGGCGAATTTTCTGACGGTCGGGCGCGATCTTTGCCGAAGGGGTTCGTGCTCGTCGCGGCCGGCCCGCGGCGCGGGACGGTGGCCGGGCTGCAGCGTCGGCTGCGGGCCCGCGACGCCGTGCCGTCGTCGGGGCAGATCGTGTTCCGCGCGGCGAACCAGACGTTGCGCTGAGGCACCCGCTTGTTCCGTCTCATCAAGCTGGGGATCACCCTGATGGGGCTGGCTGCGTTCGCCTGGTTCGGCGTCACCGTCAAGCTGGGATCCCAGACCCTGTTCCAGCACCTGCGCGCCATCGGCCAGACCAAGGCGTCGCAGGACCTGGTCGACGGGACGCGCGCGGCGGCGGGCCCGCTGGTCGACGGCGTCCGCCGCCGCTTCCACGAAGGGACGGCAGAGACAGGGACGGCGGAGACGGGGACGGCCCCGACCGGGACCGCCGAGAAGGCGGCGCCCGACGCGGGCGGCGGCCCGCCCGAGGAGCGCGTCTCCGCCGCCGATCGCCAGGCGCTGCGGCACCTCATCAGACGCGTCGATCGCTAGATCCGGGAACGCCGCCACGCGGTCGGCGCGCGTCGCGCGGCGGCCCGCCATCGCGTAAGCTTGCGCGCGATGCGCCCGGTCGCCGCGATCGCCGTCGGTCTCCTCGCGCTGGGCGCGGCGCCGCGCGCGGGGGTGGGGCGCGAGCCGGCCGCGATCTGGACCAACGCCCCCCGGCGCGGGAAGGGGATCTCCGGGCTGGCCGACCTGGCCGAGCGCGCGCGGGCCGCGGTGGTCCACGTGCGCGGCGAGATGGCCGAGGGGAGCACCGCCGGCGAGTCGGACACCGACAGCGGGCGGACCTCGATCGGCACCGGGTTCGTCATCAACAAGGACGGCTACATCCTCACCAACGAGCACGTGATCCGCGGCGTCATCGACCTGCGCGTGCGGCTGCTCGACGGGCGCGAGCTGCCGGCCTGCGTGGTGGGGGCCGACCAGCCGACCGATCTGGCGCTGCTCAAGGTGACGACCAAGCGGCCGCTGCCGGTGCTGGCGCTGGGCGACTCGGCCGCGGTGCGCGTCGGCGAGCCGGTGATCGCCATCGGCAACCCCTACGGCTTCAACCACAGCGTCACCGCCGGGATCGTCTCGGCCAAGGAGCGGGTGGTCGACCGCGCCAGCCTGCACGAGCCGGGCGCCGAGGACCTCTACTCGTTCTTCATCCAGACCGACGCCTCGATCAACCTCGGCAACTCGGGCGGCCCGCTCATCGACGCCGGTGGCGCGGTCATCGGGGTCAACGCCGCCTTCTGGGCCGGCCACCCGCTGCAGCCGGCGCAGGGGATCGGCTTCGCCATCCCGATCAACATGGCCAAGGCGCTCCTGCCGCGGCTGATGGGGACGGAGGCGGCGCGGCGGGCCTATCTGGGCGTCGACGCGCAGCCGATCGATCCGGCGCTGGAGGCGGCGCTCAAGCTGCCGTCGGGGCGGGGGGCGCTCATCGCCAGCGTCGAGAAGGGATCGCCGGCCGAGGCGGCGGGGCTCGAGCCGGGCGACGTGGTGGTCGGCTGGAACGGCGCCGACGTCGCCTCCAGCGAGGACTTCAAGATCGACGCCCAGCTGAGCGCCCCCGGCGCGCGGATCAAGATCGCGCTCCTGCGCGACGGCAAGAAGGCGGAGCACGAGATCGTCCCCCGGGCCGCGCAGGTCAAGGAGGTGGCGCCGCCGCACCCCTCGAGCTGCGCGCGGGCGCCCGAGCCGCTGATGGCGAACGTCGACGACTTCGACGTGCAGCCGGCCCCCGGGCACGGCGGGAAGCCGGGCGGCGGCGTCACCGTCACCCGGGTGACCGACCACAGCGCGGCGGCGCAGGCCGGGCTGCGGGTGGGCGACCTGGTGCTGCGGATCGGGAAGGCGAACGTGCTGGCGCCCGGCGACGTGGCGCACGCGCTCGGCGGCTTCAAGCTGGGCGATCCGGTCCCCATGCTGGTGCGGCGCTCGGGGTTCGACTTCTGGATGGCCTTCACCAAGCGGTAGAGTCGAGAAGCGGTAGATTCGGGCATGGACGAAAAACGGTACCGGCACCTCCTCGACGACACCTTCGCGCGCGTCGACCGCGCGTTCGAGGCGGTCGATCCCGATCTGGCCGAGGTGTCGATCGGGCAGGGGACGCTCACCATCGCCTTCTTCGAGAAGCAGCGGCTCATGCTGACGCCGCAGCCGTCGCCGCGGCAGCTGTGGGTCGCCTTCCGCGACCGCGCCTGGCACTTCGACTGGGACGAGGCGCGCGCCGCCTGGCTCGACGACCGCGGCCAGGGGATCGAGCTCTTCGCGCTGGTCGAGCGGACGACGCGCGAGGTGGCGAACGTGACGGTCCGGATCGCCTGAGCGCTCAGGCGCCCGCCGCCAGCGCCCGCCGCCAGGCGCGGCGCGGGGTGGCCAGCGCCAGCAAGGAGAAGATGACGATGGTCGCCGGCAGGCGCCGCCCGCGCGGGACCGCCGCCAGCCACCAGTCGACGCCGGCCTGGCCGTAGCTGTCGGAGATGTCGAGCGGCAGCGACGTGTAGCGGGTCCAGGGGGCGTCGGCGGCGGCCGTCCGCCAGTCGTCGTCGGCGGCGTAGTGGCGCAGCAGCCACCAGTGGCCGGCGATCGGCTGCATCGGGGGGAGCCACTGGACGGCGTACACCTCCTCGAAGCAGGAGAAGCACTCGTAGGGCGCGAGCACGTTCCCGCGCGGATCGGGGCGGCCGAGCCAGGCGCGCTGGGCCTCGCGCGCGACGTCGATGAAGGCGTCCCAGCGGACGGCGCAGCCGAGCGCCTGCACGGCGATCCCGGCGGCCAGCGCGGCGCCCAGCGCGACGCGCAGCCCGCGCCCGAAGGAGGCCGGCTCGCCGAGCAGCTCGGCGGCGGGGATCATCAGGACGGGGAGCGCGAACACCAGGTAGCGGGGCCCCCACCCCCAGTCGCCGGACCAGAACAGGTAGCGCGTGTAGACGAGCAGCACCGGCCCCACCGTCAGCGCGAGCGCCAGCGCGACGGGCCGCCGCCGGGCGACCAGGCGCGGGAGCCCGGCCAGCGCCAGCAGCAGCGGCGGCGAGAACAGGAACAGGCTCTTGCCGGGCGAGAGCAGCAGCCCCCAGAGCCCCCACAGCGGGTTGTGGGTCCAGAACCCGCCGGTGACGGCCTCGTACCCGCTGGCGAACGGCGAGCCCCAGCGGCAGAGGTTGTAGGCCGCGAGCGCCAGCAGCCCCGGCAGGGTGCCGGCGGCGCCCCAGCCGAGCGCGCCGGCGAGCGCGCGCGGCTGCGCCCGGTGGCGGGCCCACAGGAAGACGAGCGCGCCCGGCAGGCAGACGGCGTAGACGTTCTTGGCGTTGACGAGCAGGCCGAAGGCCAGCCCCAGGCGCAGGAAGGTCCCGCGCCCGCAGGTCTCGCCGGCGCCCAGCAGGGCGGCGAAGAAGACCAGGAAGGCGGCGGCCTGCACGATCTCCGAGTAGGGGCAGCGCGCGTAGACCCACAGCGAGGTGCCGGCCCCCAGCAGGAGCGCGGTCCAGGCGGCGGCGCGGCGGCCGTGGCCGAGGCGCCCGCGGAGCAGCCGGTAGAGCAGCGCCGGGGTGAGCGCGCCGACCAGGATCGGCCCCAGCTGGGAGGTGATCACCGTGAACACCTGGGCCCGCTCGGGCACCGCCGCCGCCAGCGCCGCGTGCAGCAGCGCGCCGGGCACGTGGACCAGGATCGCGAGCAGCGCCGACACCGGGTAGTAGTGGCCGTTCCGTCCGACCGGGGCGTTGACCGGCCACCGCTCGCCGATGGCCACCGTGCCGTGGCGGACCAGGTTCTGGGCCGCCTCCCACATCGGGGCGGCGTCGCCGAACGGCCCGCTGGCGCTGGCCGAGAAGAGGTAGAGGCAGACGAACGTCACGAACACGTCCGAGGCCTCGAGCGTCCGGGGGGCGGCGGCGGCGCGCGGCAAGGCGCCAGTATAAGGCGGCGGCCGCCTCAGGCGGCGAGCTCGATCATCTTCAGCATCGCGCGCGCGGCGCCGGCGCGAACCTCGGCGGGGAGGGTGATGCGCTGGTCGGCCGGCTCATCGCGCAACGTCCGGTAGACGCTCTCCAGGTCGGTGGCCTTCATGTAGCGGCACAGCCGGCACGGCTTGTAGAACTGCTTCTCCGGGTGGTCGAGCTCGAGGCGGACCACCAGGCCGCACTCGGTGAGGATCGCGTAGCGCGTCTGCTCCGGGTGGGCCTCGACGTACTTCGCCATCTGGGAGGTCGACATCACCGCGTCGGCCGCCCGCTGCAGCTCGGGGCGGACCTCGCCGTGGACGATCACCGTGGCGCCGGGATCCTCCTGCCGGATGCGCGCGACGTCGGCGACGTCCATCTGGTGGTGGACGTGGCAGGCCCCCTCCCAGGCGAACACGTTGCCGTGCAGCCCCTGCTTCTCGCCGTCGCGGATGAGCGGCTCGATCATCTCGGCGTACTCGCGCGGGTGGAACTTGTGCGGCTCGGGCGGCGGCAGGTAGGTCCGCTTCGTCTTCAGCGCCACCTGATAGGCCAGGTTCTGATCGGGGACGAAGAGGATGTCGGGGACGCCCAGCCGGTCGGCGATGCGCGCGGCGTTCGAGCTGGTGCAGCAGGTGTCCGACAGCGCTTTGACGTCGGCGTAGGTGTTGACGTAGGTCATCGTCGCGAAGCGGCGGCCGGCGGCGCGCAGGAACTCCTGCCGCTCGGCGACGTCGTCGGCGTCGACCTCCGCCAGCGAGCAGAGCGCCTCCAGGCTGGGGAGGTAGACCGGGCGCTCGGGCGCCAGCGTGTGGCATCCCTCGGCCATGAAGCGGACGCCGCAGAAGACCACCAGCGCCCCCTGCACGGGCGGCAGGTCGCGCGCCTTGACCGCCAGCTCGAAGCTGTCGCCCACCAGGTCGGCGATCGCCTGCACCTCGGGCACCTGGTAGTTGTGCGCGGGGATGAAGGCGCGCTTGTCGCGCTTGAGCCGGCGGATCTCCGCCCAGAGCTGCTCCACGCGCGGCGCCTCCGCCTCGGACAGGTGCCCGCGCCGCACCAGCTGGTCGAGGGCCACGAATGACATTTCAGTCGTTTCTAGCGCGCCGGCCGGCGCCCGTCGACCGCCGCCGCGGGCGGGCGAACGGACGTGGTAGGTTCGGGCGCAGATCCCATGCAGCGGATGTTCGATCCGGACGTTTGGCGCGAGGTGACCGGGGGCGAGGTCGCCAACCGCGTCCGCCGCCTCACCCGGGTGACGCCGCTGGTCCCGGCGCCGTCGCTGGGGCGCCGCACGGGCGCCGACGTCTGGCTGAAGCTGGAGAACCTGCAGCGCACGGGGTCGTTCAAGCTGCGCGGGGCGGCGGCGCGGATCGCCGCCCTGGCGCTGGAGCCGGGCGCGCGCCGCAAGGTGGTGGCGGCCTCGGCCGGCAACCACGGCCTCGGTGTGGCGCTGGCGGCGCGGGCCTTCGGCGTCGAGGCGACGGTGCTGGTCTCGGCGCAGGCGCCCGAGTTCAAGCGGGCCGGGATCGCGGCGCTGGGCGCCCGGGTGGAGGTGGCCGGCGCCACCTACGACGAGGCGGAGGCCGAGGCCCGCCGCCGCGCCGACGCCGATCCGGGCGCGGTGTTCGTGTCGGCGTTCGACGACGACCACGTCATCGCCGGCAACGGCGGCCTGCTGGCGCGCGAGATCCTGGCCCAGCTCCCCGACGTGCAGTCGATCGTGGTCCCGGTCGGCGGCGGCGGGCTGGCCGGCGGCATCGGCGTCGAGGCGGTGCCGCGCGGGATCAAGCTGCTGGGCGCCTCGCCGGAGTCGAACTGCGCGATGCGCCGCTCGCTCGACGAGGGGCGCGCCTACACCAGCTACGACGGCGCGCCGACCCTGGCCGAGGGGCTCGAGGGGGCGGTCAGCGAGCGGACCTTCGCCATGGCGCGCGACTACTTCCCGGAGATCGCGCTGGTGAGCGAGCTCGCCATCCGCAGCGCCATCGTCTACGCCTACCGCACGCTGGGGATCGTGTGCGAGGCCTCGGCGGCGCCGGCCATCGCGGCGCTGCTCGACGAACTGCCTGCGGCGATCCGCCAAGTATGGCTTCCACCCGATTCGCGGGCGGCAGCGGACGCTACGACGTGGCCGGAGCGCGTGCTGGACGACGTCGAGCGCCTGCTTTCCAAGGACCGGACGCTGGTCTTCG
>DASZVW010000055.1:0-5880 GCA_035546895.1 Polyangia bacterium | reverse complement strand
CGGGGCGCGGGTGCGCGTCGACGGCGGCCGCCACCCGCTGCCGGCGCACACCGCCTGGGAGGTGGTCGAGCGGCGCGGCGAGCGGGCGCTGCTGCGCGTGCGCCTGGCCAAGGGGCGCGCCCATCAAGTGCGCGCGCACCTGGCCGACGCCGGCCACCCGATCGTCGGCGACGACCTCTACGGCGCCGGCCCCGGGCCGCTGCGCCTCCACGCCGCCGCCCTCCGCTTCGTCCACCCCGACAGTGGGCAGACGATTTTGATCGAGGCGCCGGCCCCCGCCTGGGCCAAGATGGCGGGGTGACCGCCACGCGCGCCGTCGTCCTCCAGCACACGCCGACCGAGGGGCCGGAGCGGGTGGCGTCGCTGCTGGCCGGGCGGGGCGTCGCGGTCACCGTCAGCGCGCTCTACCGGGGCGAGCCGGTGCCCGACGAGGTCGGCGCCGACGAGCTCCTGGTGGTGATGGGGGGCCCGATGGGCGTGGGGGACGCCGGCGATCCGCGCTGGCCGTTCCTGGCCCAGGAGATCGCGCTCCTCCGCAAGCTGGTGGCCCGCGACGCGCCGGTGCTGGGGATCTGCCTCGGCGCGCAGCTCTTGGCCGCGGCGGCGGGCGCGCGGGTCTACCCCAACACGCGCCCGGGGCCGGGCGGACCGGTGCCCGCGCGCGAGGTCGGCTGGGGCCCGGTCGATCTCATCGGCGGCGACCGCGAGCCGGTGCTGGCCGGCCTGGGCGCGCGGATGACGGTCCTGCACTGGCACGGCGACACCTTCGATCTGCCGGCCGGGGCGGTGCACCTGGCCTCGACGCCGCTCTGCCCGCACCAGGCGTTCCGGCTCGGGCGGCAGATCGGGCTGCAGTTCCACTGCGAGCTGACGCCCGAGTCGGTCCCCGTCTGGGTGCGCGAGGACGCCGAGTTCGTGCGCGCCGCCAACGGCGACGGGGGCGGGGCGCGGATCCTGGAGGACACGCGGCGCCTCTACGCCGAGGCGCGCCCGCGGCTGGAGCGGCTGCTCGGCAACGCGCTCGCGCTCCTCGTCGCGTGACGCAAACGTCGATTGACGCCGCCGGGCGCGGCGACAATAGTTACGCCGTGCCGACGCCCACCGCGTTCAAGATCGCGCTCGTCCAGATGCGCTGCTCGGCCGATCCGGCCGACAACCTGACGCGCGCGCTGGAGCGGATCCGCGCCGCCGCCAAGCAGGGGGCCAAGCTGATCTGCCTCCCCGAGCTGTTCCGCAGCCGGTACTTCTGCCAGAGCGAGGACCACGCCAACTTCGAGCTCAGCGAGCCGATCCCCGGCCCCAGCACCGAGGCGCTGTCCACGGTCGCGCGCGAGACGGGCGCGGTGATCATCGGGTCGCTGTTCGAGCGGCGCGCGGCCGGCGTCTACCACAACACGGCGGTGATCCTCGACGCCGACGGCGAGCTGCTGGGCAGCTATCGCAAGATGCACATCCCCGACGACCCGTTCTACTACGAGAAGTTCTACTTCACGCCGGGCGACCTCGGGTTCCGCGCCTTCGACACCGCGGTGGGTCGCATCGGCACGCTGGTCTGCTGGGACCAGTGGTACCCGGAGGGGGCGCGGCTGACGGCGCTGGCCGGCGCCGACGTGCTGCTCTACCCGACGGCGATCGGCTGGCACCCCGACGAGAAGGCGGAGCTCGGCGCCGCGCAGGCCTCGGCCTGGCAGACCGCCCAGCGCGCGCACGCCATCGCCAACGGCGTCTACGTGGCGGCGGTCAACCGGGTCGGCCTCGAGCCGCCGCCCGCCGGCACCGATGGCAAGGGGATCGAGTTCTGGGGCGGCAGCTTCGTCGCCGATCCGTTCGGCGTCGTCCTGGCCGAGGGGTCGCGCTCCGACGAGGAGACGCTGATCGTCACCTGCGACCGCAAGCACCAGGAGACCGTGCGCCAGCACTGGCCGTTCCTGCGCGACCGCCGCATCGACGCCTACGCCGGCGTGACCCGCCGCTTGATCGACGAATGAAGCGCGCCGCACGCGGCGCCGAGGCGCCCGGCACGCCGGCCGAGCTCGGCTTCCGCATGCCCGCGGAGTGGGAGCCGCACGCCGCCACCTGGATCGCCTGGCCGCACGAGCCCCGCGACTGGCCGGGCAAGCTGGCGCCGATCCCCTGGGTCTACGGCGAGGTGGTCCGCCACCTCGCGCGCGGCGAGCGGGTGCGGATCCTGGTCGACGACGCCGCCGCCGAGGCGCGCGCGCGCAAGCTGCTCGGCCGGGTGGGCGCCGACCTGGCCATGGTCGACTTCGTCCGCCTGCCGACCGATCGGAGCTGGACGCGCGACACCTGCCCGCTGTTCGTCAAGGACGCCGGCGGCGCGGTGGCGATCACCAACTGGCGCTTCAACGGCTGGGCGAAGTACCCCAACCACCAGAAGGACGACGCGCTCAACGACAAGCTCGCGCGCCGGCTGGGGCTGCGGCAGTGGCGGCCGACGGCGACGGTGGGCGGCAAGCCCTGGCGCGTGGTGCTCGAGGGGGGCGCCGTCGACGTCAACGGCGCGGGGACGCTGCTGGCCACCGAGGAGTGCCTGCTGGACGACGTGCAGGCGCGCAACCCGGGGCTGCCGCGCGAGGCGCTGGAGGCGATCCTGGCCGCGCAGCTCGGCGCCCGGAAGGTGCTCTGGCTCGGGCGCGGCATCGCCGGCGACGACACCCACGGCCACGTCGACGATCTCTGCCGCTTCGTCGGCGAGACGACGGTGGTGCTGGCCCAGGAGGACGATCCGGCCGACGCCAACCACGGCCCGCTGCGCGACAACCTCGAGCGGCTCCGGCGGATGACCACCGCCGACGGCAAGCCGCTGCGGGTGGTGCCGCTGCCGATGCCGGCGCCGCTGCACCTCGACGGCGTGCGCCTGCCGGCCAGCTACGCCAACTTCTACGTCGGCAACGCCGCCGTGCTGGTCCCGACCTTCAACGACCCGAACGACCGGCGCGCGCTGGCGATCCTGGCCGAGCTCTTCCCCGGCCGCGCCGTGGTGGGGATCCACGCCGTCGACCTGGTCTGGGGCCTGGGCACGCTCCACTGCATGACCCAGCAAGAGCCGGCGGCCGGATAGCGCCGGTCGGGCGCGCTACTCCGTCGAGGCCACGCGGGCGGCCAGGATCCGCTTGTGGCGCCGCCAGATCCGCATGGCGATGACGGCGGCCGCGATGGCCACCGCGACCACGATCCCGTGCTCGGTGCGCCGCGCGTAGCGGACGACGTAGTCGATCTGCCCGCCGAAGAACCAGGCGCTGTAGACCAGCAGCGGGACCGTGAACGCCGCCGCCGAGAAGTCGTAGATCAGGAAGACCGGCGGCCGCAGGTGCAGCGTCCCGGCCGTGAAGAAGATGGTGAAGCGGAGCCCGGGGGTGAACCGCCCGACCAGCACGACCTTGCTGCCGAACTTGCGGAAGTAGGCCCGCACCTTGATCTGGCGCCGGTGGGTGAAGTACTTGCGCGCCAGCTTGCTGGCCAGGACGCGGCGCCCGAAGAACCGCCCCAGGAAGAAGGCCAGCGAGTCGCCCGCCAGCACCGCCGCGAAGCAGACCGCGAAGGCCTTGCTCACCTGCAGCGCCCCCCGCCAGGAAAAGTATCCGGCGGCGATGAGCGAGATGTCCTCGGGGATCGGCAGCCCGAGGCCGCAGAGCAACAGGACCCCGCCGAGCCAGGTGTACGCACCGAGCGGCGTGAGGGTCGACAGGTGCGCGATGAACCACTTCAAGCGGGGGCTTCCGAGCGGTCTCCTCAAATACCACGGACGTCGCCCCAAGTACGAATCGAGGTCGGGGCGAACCCTCAGGCCAGGCCAAGCGGACGGTCCGGAGGCAGTCCAAGCAGACGCGGAAAGCCGCGGAGAAGGCCTCCATCATAGTCGAAGGGGTTCGCGTTGACATTAGAAGCTAGCGAACGTACGGTTTTCCCGTCGAGGGGGTCCCCAACCATGCGTATGCATCGTCCTTTCGCGCGGGCCGGTCGAACGGCTCGGCTGTCGGCGCCGCTGGCGCTGGCGGTCGTGCTGGCCGCGCTCGCCGCCAGCTGCACGCCGGACTACCCCTCGTGCGAGACCGACAAGAACTGCCACCCCAAGGAGTTCTGCGTCGCCAACAAGTGCCAGCAGTGCCGCGACTCGAACGACTGCCCGGCCGGCAACCAGTGCCAGTCCGGGAAGTGCTCGCCCATCCCCGGCTACTGCAGCAGCAAGGCCCAGTGCCCCGCCCACCAGGAGTGCATCGCCAACCACTGCCGCGCCTGCGCGGGTGACAACGAGTGCCCCGGCGGCCAGCACTGCGTGGCCGGGAGCTGCAGCGCCAAGAAGCCCTGCAAGAGCGAGAACGACTGCGCCCAGAACGAGGACTGCGTGAACGGCTTCTGCAGCACCGAGCGGGCGCCCGCGCCGCCCCCCACCCAGTGCTCGCTCGACCCGGTGCTGTTCGACTTCAACGAGTCGGCGCTGACCACCGAGGCGACCGCCACGCTGGCGCGGGACGCCGACTGCCTCAAGCAGGTCGGCCGCGGCGTCACCCTGGTCGGGCACACCGACCCGCGGGGGACGCAGGAGTATAACCTGGCCCTCTCCGAGCGGCGCGCGCAGTCGGTGCGCGACCACCTCGGCCGCCTGGGGATCGACGGCAACAAGCTGTCGGTCCTGCCGCGCGGGTCGCTGGACGCCAAGGGGACCGACGAGCCGAGCTGGGCCCAGGATCGACGTGTCGACTTCAGCTGGAAGTAAGCGCTACGCCGCCGCCCTGGCCGCCCTCCTGCTGGGCGGCCTGCTGGCGACGCCCGCCTGCGTGACCTCGACCGAAGGGGACAAGATGCGGGCGGACATCAACAGCCTGCGCGTGCGCCTCGACGAGATCGACAAGCGCGACAAGGAGTACAAAGAGCAGGTCGTCCGCCTCAAGAAGGTGCTCGACGAAGCGACCGCGCTTTTGACCCGCAACTCGGCCGACGTGGGGGCCAAGGTCGCCAAGTCCGAGCAGGACATCCAGGCGATCCAGGGGCGCATCGAGGAGCTGGCCCACAACGTCGACGTCGAGAACCGCCAGGCCGGTGAGACGCAGAACAAGCTGGAGACCCGCCTGGCCGCGGTCGAGCAGATGCAGCTCAAGATCACCGATCGGGTGGCGCCCGAGATGCCCACCGACAAGGACCAGCTCTGGACGCAGGCCGGGCAGCGGCTCGCCTCCGGCCAGCGCGACGACGGGCGGCGCTTCTACCGGGTCTTCATCCAGCGCTTCCCGCAGGACCCGCGCGCGTCGCAGGCGCACCTGGCGATCGGGATGTCGTTCGTGCAGGAGAGCAAGTTCGCCAACGCGGCGGCCGAGTTCCAGAAGGTGCTGCAGGACTATCCGTCGTCGCCCGAGGTGCCGGAGGCGATGTGGCAGCTCTCGCTGTCCTTCGTGCAGCTCCGCTTCTGCGGCGACGCGCGCGCGCTGCTCTCCGACCTGGTGAAGCGCTACCCCAAGTCGGCGCGCGCCGCCGACGCCCGCGGCGAGCTCCGCTCCATCGCCAAGCTCCCCAAGTCCTCCTGCACCAGCTAGGCCCGCCCGACGCCGGCTCCTCGCTCGACCGCGCTCCGCTCGCTTTCACTTGGGGGCGAGAGGGGACGGGTGTCGCTTCGTCCCGCGCACCCGAGGGGTTGGAATCGGCGGGCGGAACAACAGATCCGCCCGCCTCAGCTCGGGTCGGGAAGGTCCCCGGCCCCCGCCGCGCGCGCGTCGCACCTCGGCTCCGCTTCGCCCCCGCGAGATCGGACCAGCGCCTCGCCACATGCAGGGCGGACGCGACTTACGTGCGGAGCCAACTTACATGCGGAGCGAAGCGCGACTCTTCGGGCAGCGAGAGGGCCGGGTGTTCGGGCGGGCGGGG
>DASZVW010000054.1:0-2372 GCA_035546895.1 Polyangia bacterium | reverse complement strand
GGCGGGGAATCTTGGCGGACACCTGCACATCGTGCCCGCCGTTCGTGCCGTTGAGAATGCCTTCCATGGGTCATGTCCAGTCTCCGCCCACGTCTCTAATTTCCGAAGAGGCGACTGTCTCACCCACCCTGGCACAGTGGGTGAAGGGTACGCAGCATAAGTTTCAGCACATGTCGTTCCGAGGCTTTTTGCGACCTCGTGACCTCATCAAATTCTGCAACGTCGCCCTGGAAGCCGCTCATCATAGGATTGAAGGTGGCGATACGAATCTAAAAATAATTAACGACGACATCAATGTCGCCCGCCGCGACTATTCGTTGTATCTGATCAAAGAGCTCGATGACGAGATCGCTCCTGCAAAGAAGGAGTGGAAGCGCTCTCTTGAGCTGTTGCGTAAGCTTGGGTTCACGAGGTGGACGAAACATGCGCTTTCCAATGTCATCGCTGAGCATGGAAAATCGCTAAATATTTCCGAGTCCATCGACGATCTGCTGCAATTCTTCTATTCTTATTCCATCGTAGGATTTCTTCGGGTAGGCCGCGGGGGAACCGGTGCCGGCTATTACGAGCATTTCCGTTACATGGACGAGACAATTCGCTTTGACCTCGATGCGCCGTCGTTCCTCGTGCATCGAGGACTGCGCGAAGCACTGGACCTGCAAGAAAAGAAGGAACCGCACGATGAATGAAGAACGTCGACTCGGGTGGCAAGTTGCACTAACCTGACCTTGCATTGGCCGGTCGCCCGTCCTCGCGTTGCTCACATGTCGAACTTTTGGCGTGGCGGAGGTGATGTGTGGTCAACGGCGCGGTCCAGGTCGTTCTCTTCCTCGGGTTCGTCGGGCACGTTCGGCATGTTCGCGCTGAACCCGCTTCCACGAAGGAGATCGACCGGGCGGCGGGCTGCGCGACGAACCCTGCCGTCGTCGGGCGGTGCTTCGAGGTGCAGGGCCGCGCCGTCGTCGGAGACGGAACGCTGGCCTTCAGGATCACGCAGGCGGGGACGCAACGGGTCTTCGGGGTGCCGCCGGCCGAGAACGAGATCGTCCCGGCCTGCCTCGCCAAGGCCGTGACGCCCACGTCGGAGGTCACCGGCGAATTCCTGGTCTGTCCTTTCACCGCGGCGAAGGAGGGGGACATGCAGATGGTGTGCGTGGAGAGCGTCGGTGAGCTCACCGTGCGGCGGTGGGACAACGGCAAGCGAGGATATTTCGTCGACGGACCGGTTCCGGGTTGCGCCCTTCCGACCTCGGACCTCGGCCGCCACTGGCGCGACGGCATGCCGGCCGACGTCGTCGGTCTCGTCGAGCGGTTTGCCGGGTGCAATCACTGGGCGGGCGAGGAAGGCTACAGCGAAGAACGGCGGAAGGAGATCGAGGACAACGTCAATCGCCTCCGATGCGAGCGGCTCGAGGCCGACCAGCGGAAGCTCCGGAAGAAGTACGCGCGCAAGCCGCCGGTGCTCAGGGTGATCGACGCCGCGAACGACTACGAAGGGGATTGAGCGCGCCGCCGGGGCGCCGCTCAGGTCACCGGATCGCCCGGAACCAGGCGTCGAGCAGGAACTGACAGACCACCAGGAGCAGGCCGGCGCCGAGGCCGATGCCGACCATCTTCGCCGCGAAGCCCGCGCTCCCCGCGAGCCGCCGATCGCTCCCCAAACGCCGCGCCAGAGCTGACATCATGTGGTCCTCCGATACCGAAGCTAGCGTGTGCCCGGTCAAGGCGTGGTTTCGGAGCGGCGCGATGTACGTAAAAAACGTCAGGAGCGCCGGCGAGCCGTTTCGGAGCGTGTGACGGTGCGGCGATCGCGCAACGAATCGAAGAAGCCCAGATCGAACGCGAGCTCGTTCGGAGAATGGCGCTCCCTGAACGCGCGGTACGGGTCGTCGAAGTTGGACCGACGCCCGTGAAGAGCCTGGGGCTCCGGCGAGCGAACTACGGCAGCGGGACGGCGGGTCATGGGGACCTCCCCTTCGGCTCGGCCGCCGCGATCAGCTCGAGGCGGTTGCCGAACGGATCGGCAACGTGGCAGCGCGTGACGCCCGGGACGTCCACCGCCTCGTGCACCTCGACGCCGGCGGCGGCGAGTCGCGCCACCAGCCCCGGGTAGTCGCGGCAGCGCAGGGCGGGGTGGGCTTTGCGGGCCGGGTGGAAGTCGTCCTCGACGCCGAGGTGGAGCTTCACCTCGCCGCTCTCGAACCAGCAGCCCCCGCGCGCGGCGGGCGCGGGCGGCTTCGGCACCTCCGTCAGGCCCAGCAGCTCGCCGTAGAACCGGCGCGCAGCCGGCTCGCCGCCCCGCGGGATGGCGAGCTGGACGTGATCGATCGCGGCGAAGGGCGGCGCGGCCACGTTCGAGAGCATACGCGAAC
>DASZVW010000053.1:0-2450 GCA_035546895.1 Polyangia bacterium | reverse complement strand
GTGGGAACCCGTTGCAGGTCCAGGGCGGCAGCCGTACGCTTGAAGTATGGCTGCGCAGGAACGAGCGGCGCGGACAGGGGGCGGGGCGGCGTCGGCGAGCTTCGAGTACCGCTCGCGGTTGCGCGTGGGGCGGCTGCCGCTCGTGCACGTGGTGCGCGGGATCGACCCCTCGACCGGCCGGCGCCCGCCGGCGGTCGGCGTGATCGCCGTCGGCCAGGTGGCGGTCGGCCTGATCGCGATCGGTCAGGTGGCGCTGGGCGCCATCAGCATCGGCCAGGCGGCGATCGGGCTCGGCTGGGGGATCGGCCAGGCGGCCTGCGGCCTCGTCGCGGCCGGTCAGGTGGCGGCCGGGCTGCTCGGCTCCGTCGGTCAGGTGGCGCTCGGGCCCCGCGCGCTGGGGATGGTCCAGCAGAGCGGCGCCTGGGTCGCGATCGGCTGGCTGCTGGGCGGCACCTGCCTCCTGGCCGCCATCCTCCGGCGGCGGCGGCGGCTGGCCCCGTTGCTGGCGGCGCCCGGCGCCCGCGAGATCCGCGCCGTGCGCGAGGCGCCCGGTGACGACGACGCCCACGTGGCGGCGGCCGTGGTGTCGGCCGATCGCCTGCGCGCCCCGCTGTCGGGCGCGCCCTGCGTCTTCTGGCACACCGTCGAGGTCGGCCCGGCGGTGCGGCGCCACGAGCACGGCGGCGGCGAGGTGACGATCGCCGATCAGACCGGCGCCGCGCGCGTGGATCTCGACGGGCCGGTCATCTTCATCCGCAGCGACAACTACAGCGAGATCGCGGGGCCCGACTGGGCGCTTCACCTCGAGACCTCGCTCGCGCACGGCGATGCCGTCCACGTCGCCGGTCCGGTCACGCTGGCCCCCGATCGGGACGCCGGCGGCGCCTACCGCGGCGGCCTCTCGCCCGTCTTCGCCGGACGCCCCGAGCGCCCGCTGGTGATCACCACCCGCAACCCGCTCACCCTCCGCGCCGAGCTGCGGTTCGCGGCCGCGCTCGCCTGGACCTCGCTGGCCGGCGGGCTCGTCGCGCTGGTGGCGCTCTCGATCTGAGCGCGGCCGCTCGACTAGATCCCCGCGTCGCCCGGGCGGGTGACGGCGCGCAGCTTGGCGCGCGTGGTGGTGGCCAGCTTGCCCGAGGCGTCTTGCACCTGCATCTCCAGCAGGACGGGCCCCAGGTCGGGGGCGAACGTGGTGCGCGTGACCCGGACCGGATCGGTGCGCGTCACCTCGACGACGACGCAGCCGAGGTAGTGCTCGCCCGAGTCGAGCTTGAAGTCGGCGGTCACGGAGGCGACGTGCGCCCGCCCCCCCTCGACCGCCCACTCGGCGCCCGGCGCCACCGGGTTCTTGATGACGTAGTCGCCCAGCATGCCGCCGTCCTTCTGCGCGACGCCCTCGGCGGTGATGGCGTAGGTCAGCTGCTGGTCGCCCGCCTGGACGACGGCGGTGTCGCCGGTCCGCTGGAGCACGGCGTAGGTGGCCAGGATGTTGACGCCGTCCTTCTCCACGTCGTAGGCCCACTTCCAGCCCGGCTGCAGCGGATAGAAGTCGGCCGCCGTCAGGTTGGGGCGCGGCTTGATGTCGTTCGAGGCGGCGCCGCTGGTGGCGCAACCGACCGCGAGGAGACCGACCACGACCACCCAGGATGAGCGCATGCGCCGCCGATCATCAGCCATTTCTTCTCCCGCCTCAAGAATCTGAGACGCGCGATCCCGCCGGACGACCGGAGCTCGGGGTCAAAACGCGGACACCAGTGGTACGACCATTGCTATTCTGCGGCGGGGAAGCCCAACCTGATGTCGCACCTCCGCGCCTCCCGCCGCGCCCTGCTGGCGCTCGTCGTGGTCCTGGCGGCCGCTCCGGCGGTGCACGGAGCCCCTTCGCCGGGGGCCGCCTCCGACCGCGGGCCGCTGGTGGCCGAGCGGGCCCGGCTACGCGGCGAGCTCGACCGGGTGAACGCGGAGATCGACGCCCTCAAGCGGGCCGCGCCTGGCGTCGGCGACGACTACCGCCTGCGGGCCCGGATGGCCGACGCGGAGGCGCTGGCCCGCCGCCTCATCGACCTCGAGGCGCGCCTGGGCCTGCGGGCGCCGGCCGCCAAGCCGGGGCCGCTGCCGGTCGCGGCGCCGACCGACGGGCCCAGCGACCTCGAGGCCAAGGCCGACATCCTGGCCGACCAGTCGCGCCGCGTGCGGCGCGAGGCCGAGGCGCTCGACCGTCGGGTCGCCGAGCTCAAGGGACGGCAGACGCTGCGGCGCCGGGCCGCCGATCTGGACCGCGATCCCTTCGCGCCGCTCGAGGGCTCGAAGCGCCGGGTGGCCAGCATCGCCGCTGGGAGCGACGGCCCGCGGGCGACCGCGGGGACCGGCTTCGGCCCCACGCCGGCGGCGGGCGGAGCGACGCCCGGTGTCGACCATCCGAACGGTCCCAACACGCCGGTGGTCACGGT
>DASZVW010000052.1:0-3273 GCA_035546895.1 Polyangia bacterium | reverse complement strand
GAGGCGCCGGCCACCATCGTCATCGACGATCGGACCGGCTCGCCGGCGGGGCTGCCGCTCGAGCCGGCGCTCGCGGCCGCGCTGGCGGCGGCGCTCGGCAGCGCGGCGCCGCCCGGGCGCGCCAACGGCCAGCCGGGGGCGCCCGACGACAACGGGTACGCGGGCGACGCCCGCCACCCGGGGACGCGGGTGGCCAACGTCCGCCAGCAACAGTATCTGGCCGACGCGGTGACCAAGGTGGTGCTGCCGGCCCTCGAGCGGCGCGGCAAGCCGTTCGTGCTGGTGTTCTGGTCGCGCGATCCGGACGCCACCCAGCACAACCAGGGGGACAGCCTGGGCGACCTCGCCGTCGGCATCAACGGGCCGACGTCGAAGGCCGCGGTCCGGAACGCCGACGAGACGCTGCGCCGGATCCTCGAGGCGGTGGAGGCCGATCCGGCGCTGGCCGCCTCGACCGATCTGTTCGTCACCTCGGACCACGGCTTCTCGACGGTGAGCCGGCGGGAGATCGACGCCGCGGGGCACCTCTCGGCCAGCCCGACCCGCGCGCGGCGCGCGCCCGACGTGCGCGCGGGGGACCTGCCGCCCGGCTTCGTGGCCCTGGACATCGCCGCTCACCTCGGCCTCGGCCTCTGCGATCCCGATCGGCCGCAGGCGGGCCCCGACGGCCGTCCGGGCTACGCGCCGGTCACCGGGGACGGGCACCCGGTGGCGGGGAACGGGCTCATCGCCGCCTCCTGCGCGATGAGGTCGCCGCGCGAGGCGAAGGTGATCGTGGCGGCCAACGGCGGCGCCGATCTGATCTACGTGCCGCGCGGCGGCCCCACGATCGCCGACCTGGCGGCGTTCCTCGTCGAGCAGGACTACGTCGACGCCGTGTTCACCGACCGGACGGTCCCCGGCGCGCTGGCCTTGCGCGACGTCGACCTCCTGGGGAGCGCGCTTCTGCCGCGGCCGTCGATCGTGGTGGCGCTCCGGAGCTGGAGCCGCGATCCGCGCGATCCCCTGCGCACGGAGATCGACGTCGTCGACAGCACGCTCCAGGAGGGGCAGGGGCTGCACGGCAGCTTCGGCCGCGCCGACGTGACCAACACCATGATCGCCTACGGGCCCGACTTCAAGCGCGGCTTCGTCGATCACGCCCCCGCGGGCAACGCCGACCTGGCGCCGACGCTGGCCAAGCTCCTGGGCCTCACGTTGCCGGGCCGCGGGCGGCTCCGGGGGCGCGTCCTCGAGGAGGCGCTGGCCGGCGGCCCGGCGACCACGCCGTCGACCTGCGGCGAGAGCGCCTCGCGGCCGACCAAGGCGGGCCTGCGCACCGCGCTCCATTTCCAGACCGCCGCCGGCGTGCGCTACCTCGACGCCGCCCAGAAGGGCGCCGGGCCGATCGTCTGGGGCGACTGGGTCGCCGATCTCCCGTGCGGGCGGCGCGGCGCCTCGGGGGTCAAGGCCGATCACTGAGGCGCGGCGACGTCTCCGTCGGCGGCGTCCGCCGGCGTCCCGGCGTCGCCCGGCGGCGGCTTGAAGTCCTCGCCGAGGCTGGAGTCGAAGTGCTCGTCGATGGGCGGCGTCTCGTCGCAGGAGAGGAGCTGCGCGCCCGCCAGGCAGAGCGCGAACCGAAGCAGGACCCAGGCTCGTCGCATGCGCGCCGAAAATAGCGAGCCGCGTGCCAACGCCGAACGGGCGGCGGGCCGCGGGCGTTCGAGCGCCCGGCGAGCGGGCTCGACGAACTGACAGCGCCGCCGGCGGGCGGGCGTCGATCTGGCAGGGCGGGGTGTTAGAGCGTGTGTCGGCGCACGTCTTGTGGTCTGCTTTTCGGGGCGCGCGCCCATGAGCCGTCATCTCCTCACTCGCCTCCTGGTACCGGTGGCCTTCGCGGCCTGCGCGGCGCGTTCCCAGGCCGTTGACACGACGGCACGGCGGGCCGTGACGGCCGACGCGGGCGCCGACGCCGCGGTCGACGCGGGCGCCGACGCGCGGACCGCCGGAGACGCCGCGGCGGACGCCGGCGCCCCCAGCGAGCTCCTGGGCGCGCCGCTGCTGTTCGCGCCCACGGCGCACGGGTTCGGGATCAGCGTGGCGTTGCGCGCCGGCGATCCGACCCGGCTCGCGGCCCGGGTGCGCGATCCCGCGGAGGCGGCCTGGACGGCGTTGCCGCCGCCGCGCTCGCCCGCGCCCGATCTCGCGCAGTGGACGGTCGACGGCCTGGCGCCGGGGCGCCGCTACCTCTATCAAGTCTTCGCGCCCGGCGACGGCGGCGCGGGCGCGCCGCTCTACGCCGGCAGCGCAGCCACCGCGCCCGGGCCCGGCGCCTCGTTCAGCTTCGCCCTCATCACCGATCCGCACATCGAGCCGCGCGATCCGGTGCCGCCCGGCCAGACGGTGATCGGTGACGCCTACGGCACCATGGAGGCGACGCTGCTGGCGGTCAGCGCCCAGGTGGCGGCGGCCGGCCCCGACTTCCTGATCGACCTCGGCGACATGCTCGACTATCACCTGTTCGGGTTCAACGCGCCGCCGCCCGACGCCGGCTGGGCGCGCCTCGGCTACCTCAACTACCGGCGCCTGCTGGGCGACGCGGTGGGGAGCGCCGCGCACTTCCCGGTCATCGGCAACTGGGACGGCGAGAGCGGCTGCAACACCGCCGAGGAGATCGCGCGCTCGCTCGGCCAGCGCCTCCTCTACGCGCCGGGGCCGGGCGCCGCCACCTACCCCGAGGGGGGGAGCGCCAACGGCGACTACTACGCCTTCACCTGGGGCGACGCGCTGTTCGTGGTCCTCAACGTGATGACCTACACGCCGACCTGCCACCTGCTCGACGAGGACCCGGGGCTGCCCGACGACTGGACGCTCGGCGACGCGCAGCTCGCCTGGCTGACCGACACGCTCGCGCAGGCGACCTCGCGGTGGCGCTTCCTCTTCATCCACCACGCGGTGGGGGGCGCGGCGGGCGACGCCGCCGACAGCGCCTACGGCCGGGGCGGAGGGCAGGCCGCCCGCGTCGGCGAGCAGGCCCGCGTCCACGCGCTGATGCTAAAGTACGGGGTGCAGATCTTCTTCTATGGCCACGACCACGTCTTCACCGACACCGTCGTCGACGGCGTCCATTACCTCTTGCCGGGGAGCGCGGGCGCGCCCTGGAAGTTCGACGGCGGCGAGACCGGCTACCCGCACTACTGGACCGACTCCGGCTACGCGCGCGTGGCGGTGACCCCCGCGCGCGTCGAGGTCGACCTGGTGTCGGTCGGCGGCGCGACGCTGGAGAGCCTGACC
>DASZVW010000051.1:0-1972 GCA_035546895.1 Polyangia bacterium | reverse complement strand
TACGTTCCGGGCGCGCGGCTCGGCGGCCCGCGGGTCACGCTCACCGGCCCCGAGCACCGGCACGTCGGGCGGGTGCTGCGCGCGCGGCCGGGCGACGCGCTGATCCTGTTCGACGGCGCGGGCGGCGAGGTGGAGGCGCGCGTCGAGCGGGTGGGGCGCGATGAGACCGAGCTCGCGCTGGGGGAGCGGCGCCAGGTCGCCGGTCCGGCGGTGGCGCTGACGCTGCTGGTGGCGGTGCCCCGGGGGCCGCGCATGGACCTCATCGTCCAGAAGACCGCCGAGCTGGGGGTGGCGCGCATCGTCCCCCTGATCACCGATCGCTCGGTCGCCCGCCCGGACGCCGAGGCGGGCCGGCGCGCGCGCTGGGAGAAGATCGCGCGCGAGGCGGCCCGGCAGTGCGGGCGCGCCGACCTGCCGGCGATCGATCCGCCGGTCGGCCTGGCGGCGGCGCTGGCGGCGGACCTGCCGGCGCGGCGGCTGGCCCTCTACGAAGGGGAGCGGGCCCGCTCGCTGCGGGCGGCGCTGGCGGGGCAAGCACCGGCCGCGACCGCCCTCCTGGTGGGGCCCGAAGGGGGATTCGCGGCGGCCGAGGTCGAGGCCGCGCGGGCCGCCGGGTTCGAGGCGGTGGGGCTCGGCGACCGGATCCTGCGGGTGGAGACCGCGGCCATCGCCGCCGTCACGCTGGTGGCGGGGGCCTACGGCCTGCTCGGCTGAGGGGCGGGCCGGACCCGCGGGCTGGGGCCTCGAGATCCGGGCGCGGTCGCGGGGCGTTGAGCGTTAAACTTGCTGGCGCGCGGCCGGCTCCGCAAAATGGACCCGTGACCGCGTTCGCCGCCACGATGTCCGCCTCCGAGACGAACCCGCCGCCGTCGCGCCCCCACGAGGAGCGGGTGCTGCGCGTGCGGGTCACCGGGTTCCCGCGGCGCACCGTGGCCGCGATCTGCGACCTGGCGCTGCTGTTCGCGCTGGCGGCGGCCGTCACCGCGGTGGTGGCGGTGGCGCTCCACGTCCCGATGCCCGGGCTGCGCGAGATCGGCCCCGACCTCTTGGTGGCCGGGATCCTCGACCGCAACCCGATGGCGGTGGGCGCGGTCGGGCTCCTGCTCGGCATCGCCGGCCTCTACCAGCTCTACTTCGCGGGGATGGCCGGGCAGACGCTGGGGATGCGGCTCGTCGGCATCCGGCTCATCGACCGGCGCGGCCGGCCGCCGGGGCCGGCGCGCGGGCTCCTGCGCCTGCTGGCGCTGGCCCCCAGCGTGGGGCCGGCGGGGCTCGGGTGGCTGTGGGCGCTGTTCGATCGCGAGCACCGCGCGCTGCACGACCACCTGGCCGGCACCTACGTGATCGTCGACGAGGACTAGAGCGGCGGGGCGGTCGGGGCTCATGCCGTCGCGCCTCTCCGATCGCCTGCTCGCCCGTGGCCTGGTCCCGGCCGAGGGGCTGCGCGCCGCGCTGGCGCGCCAGGCGGTCTACGGCGGCGCGCTCGACACCGCGCTGCTCGAGCTGGAGGTCCTCGACGAGGGGACGCTGTGGGGCGCGCTCTGCGAGGCGACCGAGCTCGGGAGCCCCGACCGCGCGCTCTGCGAGGCGCCGCAGAAGCTGGTCAACCCCGACGGGTCGGACGCGCTCGATCTCGACGCCGCCTGGTCGGCGCGCTGCCGGGCGGTCCCGGTCGGCGTGAAGGACGGCGCGCTGCAGATCCTGTGCGGCGAGCCGGTGGCGCGGGCGGCGATCGAGACCGCCACCGCGGCGCTGGCCGTCCCCCACGCGCTCTGCGTGGCGCCGGAGATCTGGGTCGCCGCCGTCCAGCAGGCGATCTACGGCCGGCCGATGGAGCCGCGCCTGGTGCGCCTGTTCGCGCGGGTGGTGGGGGCCCAGCCGGTGCGGCGCTGGCAAGCGGCGCACATGCCGGCGCCGCCGCCGTTGCCGCCCGAGCCGCCGGTGGAGATCCCGCCGCCGCGCCAGCCGCCCC
>DASZVW010000050.1:0-4781 GCA_035546895.1 Polyangia bacterium | reverse complement strand
CGGCCCCACCCACGAGCCGGTGGAGACCATCCCCGGGCTGCGGGTGATCCCCAACCTGGACGTCATCCGCCCCGCCGATCCCGAGGAGACCGCGGGCGCCTTCGTGGCCGCGCTCGATCGGACCGACGGGCCGACGATGCTGGCGCTCACCCGGCAGGCCGTCCCGCTGCTGGCGGCCATCCCGGTCAAGGCGCGCCGCGAGGGGGCGCTCAAGGGGGGCTACGTGGCCAAGAAGGAGACGGCGCCGCTCGACCTCATCCTGCTGTCGGCGGGGAGCGAGCTGCAGCACGCGCTGGCGGCGGCGGAGAGCCTGGGCCCGGGGACGCGCGTGGTCAGCATGCCCTGCTTCGAGCGCTTCGATCGCCAGCCGGCGGCCTACCGCGAGGAGGTCCTCCCCAAGGCCTGCCGGCGCCGCGTCTCCATCGAGGCGACGGTCACCTCCACCTGGGCCCCCTACGTCGGGCTCGACGGGGCCTCGATCGGGATCGATCGCTTCGGGCTCTCGGCGCCCGGCGCCCAGGTCATGAAGGAGCTGGGGATCACCGCCGAGCACGTGGTCAGCGTCGCCAGGTCGCTGGGCGGCAAGTAAATCTCGGCGCCGGGGCGGGTCCCGGCGGGAGCGCGGTGCTATGGTCAGCGCCGTGCTGAACGGGACCCTGACACTCCTGGCGCTGGGCGCGCTCACCGCCCAGGCCGCGCCCGCGCCGGCCGCCGCGGCGCGGGTGGTCGCCCGCTCGTTCCCCGTCATGGGGACCGAGGTGACCTTCTCGGCCTACACCGCCGATCCCGACAAGGCCGAGCACGCCTTCGCCGCCGCCTACGACGAGATCCGGCGGGTCGAGAAGCTGATGACCGACTGGGAGCGCCCCGGCGAGCCGGAGAGCGACATCGTCAAGATCAACAAGGCGGCCGGCAAGAAGGCGGTCAAGGTCAGCCCCGAGACGATCGCGGTGATCGAGAAGTCGCTGGAGATGTCGCGCCGGTCGGAGGGGGCGTTCGACATCACCTTCGCGGCGATGCACGGCCTCTGGAAGTTCGACGAGGACATGGACCACACGATCCCCGCGCCCGAGGAGATCGAGCGGCGCCGCAAGCTCATCGACTGGCGCGACGTCCTGGTCGACGCCAGGGCGCACACGGTGAAGCTGCGGCGGGCCGGCATGCGGATCGGCCTGGGCGGCATCGCCAAGGGGTACGCGGTCGATCGCTGCTCGGCGGTGATGCGGGCCGAGGGGTTCAAGGACTTCATGGTGCAGGCGGGGGGCGACCTCTTCGTCGCCGGCCGCAAGGGGGCGGTCAACTGGATGGTCGGGGTGCGCGATCCGCGCGGCGGCCCGCGGGACATCATCGCCCGCATGCCGATCGAGGACCACGCCTTCTCCACCGCCGGCGACTACGAGCGCGGCTTCGTGCTCAACGGGCGGCGCTACCACCACATCATCGACCCCAAGACCGGGTACCCGGCGACCGCCTCGCGCGAGGTGACCATCTTCGCCCCCAACGCCTTCCTGGCCGACGCGCTCGACGACTCGGTCTTCATCCTGGGCCCCGAGAAGGGGATGAAGCTGGTCGATTCCTACCCCGATTGCGCGACGCTGATCGTGGACGCACACAATAAAGTCTGGATGTCGAAGTCGCTCGAGGGGAAGCTGCAGCGGACGGCCGCCCCCACGGACGGGATCTGATGAGCGCGGGCAAGCAACCAGTCGCCGACGTGGCCGTCATCGGCGGCGGCATCATGGGGTGCGCGGTGGCGCTCCGGCTCGCCCAGCGCGGGATCGGCGTCACCGTCATCGAGCGCGGCATCCCCGGCGCCGAGGCCTCCAGCGCCGCGGCCGGCATCCTGGGGCCGCAGATGGAGGCCGACGGGCCGGGGCCGCTGCTCGAGCTCGGGCTCAGGAGCCGCGCCCTCTACCCGGCGCTGGCCGCCGAGCTGCGCGACCTGACCGGCATCGACGTCGGCTACGACCGCTCGGGCGTGCTGATGCTCGCCTTCGATGAGGCGGGCGAGGCGGCGCTCTCGGCGCGGCGCGCCTGGCAGCTCGCGCGCGGCCTGCGGGTGGAGAGCTTGTCGGGCGACGCCGTGCGGGCGCGCGAGCCGGCGCTGGCCCCCGCCGTGCGCGCCGCGCTGGCCTTCACCGACGGCGCCGCGGTGGTGGCGCGCGAGCTGGTGCGCGCCTTCTCGCAGGCCGCCGCCGTGGCCGGCGTGCGCTTCCTGACCGGCCGCTACGTGCGCCGGGTGATCGTGGAGGACGGCGCCGTGGCGGGGCTCGAGCTCGACGGCGAGAGGCTGGCCGCCGGCGTGGTGGTCGTCGCCGCCGGGAGCTGGTCCGGCCTGGTCGAGGGGGCGGGGGTGCCGGCGGCGGTGGTCCGCCCGGCGCGCGGCCAGCTCGTCTCCATCGAGACCCGCCCGCCGCTCTTCCGCCACGTGGTCGCCGCGCCCGGCGGCTACCTGGTCCCGCGCCGCGACGGCACCGTGATCGCCGGCAGCACCGTGGAGATGGCCGGCTTCCGCAAGGAGGTCACCGTCGGCGGCCTGGCCGGCATCCTGGCGCTGGCCCGGACCGTCTTCCCCGCGCTCGCCGACGCGCCGGTCACCGCCTCCTGGTCGAACTTCCGCCCGTTCACCGAGGACCACCTCCCGGTGCTGGGCGCCACCGCCGTGCGCGGCCTGGTCCTCGCCACCGGCCACTACCGCAACGGCATCCTGCTGGCCCCCATCACCGCCCAGGCGATCGCCGAGCTGATCGCCACCGGCAAGGCCCCCTTCGATCTCTCCCCGTTCGCCGTCGAGCGCTTCGCGATGCGCACCACCTGGGGGTGAGCGGATCCGTCAGCGCCCAGCAGAGCAGTGGCGGCTGGACTGTCAGCTCTGATCGTAGGCTCGCAGGAACTCTTCGCGCGGGATCCTCGCTTGGGTGCAGATTGCGCGGAGTGTGGAGCTCTTCAAGGTCGGATGGTTCGGAAGAGTGAGCGGCGTGATCGTGCCGTCGGAATTGAGGCGCCGCATTGCGATGTGCTCGCGTTCGCGCACGATCTCGAACCCGACCGTTTGCAGGGCCCGGACGACGCGACCGCGGGGCGCGTCGACGGGAAACTTCATCGAGCAGCGACGCTGGCTTCCGCGACGTACGCTGCCTCGACGTCGCCGTCTTCAGCCCAAGCTTCGTCGCCGAACGTGTCGATGTGAAACTGCGCGGCGGACTGGGCGTCGGCCAGTGCCTCTTCGTAGCTGTCGCCCTGGCCAAGGACGACGCCCCGAAGGGCGAGCGGATACGCGAGATAACCGTCGGCGTGCTTTTCGACGATGAACTTCAGCGTCCGCATGGATCGAGTTTATCACGGGGCTGCGCGAAGGCCCCCCGGGCTCGGCCTCAACGTTTGCCGCGCCCGAGCTCGGTCGGGGGTGGGGCGCGCAGCTCGGGGTCGTCGTGGCCGGTGGCGGCGACGTCGCCGGTGGTGATGGCCTGGCCGCCGAAGCGGGAGGTGATGGCGTCGAGGGCGCGGTTGAGGGCGTCGCTGGGGCGGGGCGGGGGCGCGAACAGGCCGAGCTGCGGGGCGGCGGCGGGGACCAGGTTCTGGGCCGAGACGCCGGTCAGGCGGGTGGGGCGGGGCGGCTCGCGCTCGAGCAGACGGGCGGCCTCGCGGTAGATCGTCTGGCCGTCGTCGGTCGGCTCCTCGAGGGTCACGCGGCGGGTGACCAGGGTGAAGTCGGCGCGCTTCAACTTGAGCTGCACGGTCCGCGCGCGCACGCCGGCCCGCCGCAGCCGGTGCGCCACCCGCAGCGCCTGAGCGTGGACGCGCGGCCGCAGCGCCTCGACCCCGGCCAGGTCCTCGTCGAAGGTCTCCTCGGCGCCGACGCTCTTGGCGTCGCGGTCGGCGATCACCGGGCGCGGATCGATCCCCCGCGCCCGCTCCCAGAGATCGCGCCCGCTGGGCCCGAACCGCTGCTCCAGATACGCCGGGTCCTTGGCTGCCAGGTCCCCGACGGTGGCGATCCCCAGGGCGTCGAAGACCTTGGCGCTCTGGGGGCCGATCCCGGGGAGGCGCGCCACCGGCAGCGGAGCCAGAAAAGCCGCCGCGCCGTCGGGCGGCACCTCGAGCTGGCCGTTCGGCTTGGCCAGATCGGAGGCGATCTTGGCCACCAGCTTGACCGACGCGATCCCCGCCGACGACGGCAGCCCCAGCTCGGCGGCGATGCGGCGGCGCAGCGCCCGCGCGATCTCGGCCGGCGCCCCGAACAGCTTGCGCGAGGCGGTCACGTCGAGGAAGGCCTCGTCGAGCGAGAGCGGCTCGTACAGCGGCGTGACGGTCTGCAGGATGTCGAACACCCGCTCGCTCGCCTCGGTGTAGGCGGAGAAGCGCGGCCGCACTACCACGGCGTCGGGCGCCAGGCGCAGCGCGCGCGCCATCGGCATCGCGCTCCGCACGCCGAACGGGCGCACCTCGTAGGAGGCGGCCAGCACCACCCCCCGCTGCGCGTGCCCCCCCACGATGACCGGGCGCCCGCGCAGCGCCGGGTCGTCGCGTTGCTCGACGGACGCGTAGAAGGCGTCCATGTCCAGGTGGATCAGGGCCCGGGGCGCGCCGGCCGCCGGAGCCTCGGCGCCCGAGCTATTCGTCGGAGCCGCCACCGCTCTTGCCGCCGCCCTCGGCGTCGCCGGCGGGGGCCGCCTCCGTGTCGCCGTCGTCGGAGCCCGGGCGCGCGCGCTTCTTCGAGGGGGACGGCGGCGGGGGCGGCTCCTCGGCGCCCCCCTCGGCCTTGGGGCCGCTGCTGGAGC